>OMSP01000220.1 GCA_900313775.1 uncultured Eubacteriales bacterium | reverse complement strand
TACAGGCGAGCGCACCGCTGGTTTTCAGGATATCCATACCGGTAAGTTCACGGAAGTCATGTTGATAAGAAACGACAAAGATCTGAACGAATTTAAAAAAGCTTACGGAATCATAGACGAGGTCGAGACAATATATTAAAGAGGACAGAATCATGTCATCTAAAAACACCCCCAAGGACGAAGGACCTGAAAAACCAGGCTTTCTCGAAGGCATGTTCGATATCAACATGGACGGCAAAGTAGACAACTGGGATTTTGCCGAGATGGTATTTATCCAGGATATGATCGACGAAGATGAAAGGGAAGAAGCCAGAGAAGAGAAGCGGGACCGACTGGTCGACCTCGGTCTAGATCCGGATGAGTACGACGATGACGAGCTGGACGATCTGAACATTTGAATCATGTGCGGCAGATACTTTGTAGATGAAGATATGTGGGACAAGGTCCGAAATGACTTCCCGGAGCTGACGGAGACGAATCCCTTCAGACGCAGCGGGGACATCTCCCCGGCGATGAGCGCGGCATCTCTCACAAAGGGAGATGACAGCGTGCAGGTGTCTTCTCTGATCTGGGGATTCCCCGGATACGACAAGAAGCTGATCATCAATGCGCGCGCCGAGGGGATAGAGGATAAGCCCACATTTGCAGAGCGCATACAGCAAAGGCGCTGCGTGCTTCCCGCGTCAGGCTTTTACGAGTGGGACAGGCACAAAGAGAAAGTGACATTTACCGATCCCGATGTGCCGGTGATCTATCTGGCCGGGATCTTCCGCCCATACGGTGGCGAGGAGCGGTTCGTGATCATCACGCGGGAGGCAAATGAGTCTATGCTGCCGGTCCATGACCGCATGCCGCTGATGATCAGGGCAGACCAGGTCAGAGACTGGATCCATGATCCTGCGGCGACTGAGGAGTTCCTGCATCAGCCGTTGCCGCAGCTTGAGGGGAAAAGAGACTATGAGCAGTTGACACTGTTTTAGAGGTTAGCTATGAAATTAATGATCATCACACTTCAAACATCTCATCACACAGACATGGTTGAGATCACGCGCGAAGTCCAGAAGGTAGTCGCGGAATCCGGCGTCAAAGACGGCGTCTGCACAATCTTCAGCCCGCATACGACGGCCGCCATAACGATCAATGAGAACTGCGATCCGGATGTCGTGCGTGATTTTACGATGGAGATCGATAAGATCGTGCCCTGGGAGGACGGCTACCGGCATTTCGAGGGCAACTCTGCCGCGCATTTGAAAGCCAGTCTGATCGGATTCTCCGAGCAGGTCATCATTGAGAACGGCAAGCTTGTGCTGGGGACATGGCAGGGGATCTACTTCTGCGAGTATGATGGTCCGCGGCACAGGAAGGTGTATGTGAAGATAAGTGAGTGTTAGCTTTTTCAGAAGAAGGAGAATTACATGAAATCTTACAAAAAAGAACTGCATTTCAACATCCCGACCAGGAGGGGGCTTGTCAATATCACCCGTATTGTCCAGCAGGCTGTCGACGAGAGCGGCGTGAAGGAAGGCCTGTGTCTGGTCAATCCCATGCATATCACGGCGAGCGTGATCATCAATGACGATGAGCCGGGTCTGCACAGGGATTATGAGCGTTTGCTCGAGAGACTGGTCCCGGAAAAACCCTACGACCAGTATGACCACAACGGGTTTGAGGATAACGCGGACGCGCATCTCAAGCGGAGCCTGATGGGTCGGGAGTCTGTGGTGGCGATCACGGACGGCAGACTCGACTTCGGTCCGTGGGAGCAGATCTTCTACTATGAGTTCGACGGCAAGCGTGACAAGAGAGCTCTGATCAAGATCATCGGGGAGTAGACGATGCATTTCGGCTTTTCCTATGTCGGATTGATCTATCTTGTCATGCTGATGCTGCCCAACATCATATGGACAAAGCATCAGCCAAAAGACTATGACAAATATGTCGGCAATGAGAACAAGGCTCTGTTGGCATGTGAGAGGATCGGGGAGGTTCTGGTCTCCTGCGCTTCTCTCATCTTTTCCGACTTTAATATCAGGCCGTGGTCTTCGTGGTCATGGTGGTTGATCGTCTCATTCCTGCTGATGGTGCTCTATGAGGTGTATTGGGTCAGGTATTTCAGGAGCGAACAGACCATGCAGGATTTCTACAGCAGTCTGCTTGGGATCCCGGTCGCGGGCGCCACACTCCCTGTATTGGCATTTTTATTGTTGGCGATATACGGCAGAAATATCATACTGGGGATCGCCGTTGTGATCCTCGGAATTGGGCATATAGGCATTCATCTGATGCATAAGAGTGAGATATCATGACCAATCACGACGAAATCTTCATGAAGCAGGCGATCGATCTGTCCAGGGCAGCGGTGGCGCACGGCAATGAGCCGTTCGGCGCAGTGTTGGTCAAGGACGATGAGGTCGTATACACCAATGAGAACCAGATCTATACGATGCACGATCCGACATTTCACGGCGAGGCGGGACTGATCCGCCGCTTCTGTGCTGAGACCGGGATCACGGATCTGAGGGAGTATACTCTGTATTCCAGCTGCGAGCCGTGCTTCATGTGCAGCGGCGCCATGGTGTGGGTAAAGCTCGGCAGACTGGTATACGGCGCGAGCAATATCGAGCTCGAGAAGATTCTCGGCAATGATGACGGATGCAATTGCAGCAAAATGGTATTTGACAACTCCTTCTGGCAGCCGGAAGTAACTGCCGGTGTCCTGAAGGAAGAGGCGCTGGAAGTGCTGAGTGACTATTTCGTAAATCATCAAAAGGGATAAAACAAGACATGAACACTTCACTTCGCATCCGCCGAGCCACCCCCGATGATTTTGATCAGATCATGAGTATTTACAGGATCGCTCAGGACTATATGATCGCGTCAGGCAACTCCTGCCAGTGGGGGCATACTTATCCGGCCCCGGAGCTGATCCGCTCCGACATTGAGGTCGGGGTGAGCTATGTCCTCTGTGACGAAGAGGGTGTACACGGCGTGTTCGCGATGTTCACTGATCCGGAGCCGACCTACGCATATATCGAGGGCGGCGAGTGGCTCAACGATGAGCCCTATATCACCATTCACAGGGTGGCGAGCGACGGGACGCGGCACGGGATCGTGAGATGCGTCATGGATTATGCGAAGAGCCTCTCCGACAACATCCGTATCGATACGCATGCCGACAATGCCACGATGCAGGCGCAGATCGAGAAGAACGGTTTCAGCAAATGCGGGACGATCTATGTACGGGACAGATCACCGAGGACAGCGTATCACTGGACAAGGACTAAGATTGCATGCGTCCGCTCCGGCGGTCAGTCCGGCGTCGACCGCGCGGCTCTGGACGCGGCAAAGAAATGCGGGATCCGGGTCTGCGGCTGGTGCCCGCAGGGCGGATGGTCGGAGGACTTTCCTGAACCGCCCGGTGTGATGGCGCTCTATCCGGAGCTACGGGAGACTGTGTCGTGCGAACCTGAGGAGCGGACGGTCCGAAACGTGCAGGATGCGGACGCGACACTGATCATTCGTTCGGAAGGGTCGGAATCTGCAGGGAGCGACCTGACGGAGAAGACTGCCGGAGAACTGGGCAAGCCCTGCATGGTGATCGGCAGTGAAGAAGATATATCCGGAGCCGTCGAATGGTTGCGATCTCTGCCTGATGATCTGGACTTAAACGTCGCGGGTCCGAGAGAAAGTGAATGGCCCCGGGCGTATGAGACGGCTTGCAGATATTTGAGCAGGATACTTGAGGACGTACCAAGGGAATAAACAGATATGGCTAAAGAGAAAATATACGGCAGGCATGTATTCGTCACAGGCGCCTCTTCCGGTATCGGAAAAGCCTGTGCGATCATGTTTGCGAAGAACGGATATGAGGTGGTCGGCATCTCACGCCACGCCACAGAACTGATGAGAAGCTATCCCGGCGGCGGCAGCCTGACGCTCTGTCAGCTGGATGTCACAGATGAGGCGGCGGCAAAGAAGTTTGTGGATGATCTCCCCGGGGTGGATATCGCCGTTCTCTGCGCCGGCATGGGAGTGGCCGGTCCGGCGGAGACGACGCCGTCTGAAATGACCAGACAGCAGATGGAAGTCAACTACTTCGGGACGCTCAACGCGGCGCAGCCGTGTCTTACCAGGATGCGCGGGCAGGGCAAGGGCCTTCTGATCGTGATCGGATCCATTGCCGGCAGAGTGTCGATCCCGATGCAGAGCCAGTACTCGGCGAGCAAATATGCGCTGGAGGCATTTACCGATGCGGTCCGCATGGAGATGAAGCCGTACGGTGTCAGGGCGTGCATCATCGAGCCGGGAGATACGAAGACCGGATTCACCGCGGCCAGACAGACGCAGAGCGAAGAGGGAGCGGATGATTACGCGCAGACAATGACAAAGAGCGTGGACAAGATGGCTTCCGACGAGCAGCATGGCCGTCCGCCGAAGAGTGTTGCCAAAGTTGCTTTGAAGCTTGCCGCAAGGAAGGACCCGCCCGCGCGGGTGCCGGTAGGCGTCGAGTACAAGGCGCTGATGATCCTGCTCAGATTCATGCCTGACCGGTTGAAGGAGAAGATACTGAGCAAGATGTATTTACCGGGGATAAAAGGTTGAGGAACAAGGCCGTTGCCATTATGATACTGATTGGCGTTATCGTGCTCATGATCTATGCGGCGCGCGATGGTCGGCCGGCCGCCTACACTCTGCAGGGTTGTGTCGAGGTGACCGGAAGACAGGGTGTCTGCTGTGAGGATGACAGCTATTGGGTCAGCGGCTCCGCGACCCTCGCAAAATACGATGCGGACTGGAATCTGGTCGCCCTGAATGAAGATCCCTTCGAGGGTTATGAGATAGAAGTCAATCATATCGGTGATATCGATATTTATCAGCACGAGCTCTATGTCGGCGCCGAGCATTTCATGGACGGAGTCGGAAAAAATATCCAAATCGCGGTCTACGACGCAGACACATTGAAGCTCAAGCACACCTTTCCCTTCGAACCGGAAAGCGGTCAGCTGGAGTGCTCCGGCATAGCCGTCGACCCGGATACCAATACCGTCTGGATGTGCTCCTGGGTGGGAGAAGACAGCGGTAAATATCTGTATAAATATGATCTCGCGTCGGGAGAGTATCTCGGGCGTGTGGAAATGAAGGAGCCGCCCGTATGGGTGCAGGGGATCGCATATCACGACGGGTATTTCTATCTGACTGCCGACGACGGAGATGCCGACGATGACGAACCGGACCACATCTACCGGACCAAGATCAAGCAGGGTGCGGCGAGCTGCAAGGTCACACCGGAGCGCACGCTGGACGATGTGACCCGGCAGGGGGAGATCGAAGGGCTGACTTTTGATGAAGACGCCGGGCAGCTCCTGGTCTTATACAACAGAGGCGCGCGGATCGTTCTGGGTATGCCGAAGGGATTTTACGAGGGATACGACAGAGAGATTTCGGAAGTGTTTCAGTATGATATAGGGAAATGATGGAGCGGGTTTTATTGCCTGTATCCGTCATTTTTTAGTATAATGAACAAGATAGCACATGAGCGGAATAACAAAGGAGACACCGTCATGAAATTATTACGCAACCTGATCACTGCAGCAGTATTTGTATTTGTCATCTGGGCCCTGCTTCCGGGCAAAGCGTCCGCGGAAGGTGAGTATACGGTCCACTACGAGACATACGGCAAGTTGGAGCAGGATGTAGAACTGCCGGACAAATCTGTGTCATGGGATGATGCGGACTTGGGCGCGCGAGTTTCTTCTTCCGATTTCAAATCACAATACTCGTTTGTGAATTGGTATGTCGATGAGACATTTACGACCGAGTACACCAAAGAGACGAAATACAGTTCACTGGCCGGCGGCGATACATCGGTAACATCTGTGACGCTCTATGCCAAGATTGATTATTATAATTATCAAGAGGATAACCTCTGGTATCATCCGTGGGCTAAAAAGGATTCTCTGCCGACGGATAC
>OMSP01000047.1 GCA_900313775.1 uncultured Eubacteriales bacterium | reverse complement strand
TTCCCTTCGACAGCACATTTGACAGCTGCACTGAGGCCGGCGTTTCCGGCTCCGACAACCACTACATCGTACTTTGCTGCCATAATTCTTCTCCTTTCTTCAGGATTTCAAGTTTTCTTTCATACAGCTTAAGAGAATCATTATTTTTATACTATGCATCGCACCCATATCTCGCTATGAATCTCGATGAATATGAACCTAATGTAAGTTCGGTGACCAGGATCACCATTTCCTGTCCCTGGCCCCAAACCTTCTCTGCAAAAGTGAAAAGATTATCCAGCTTTATACGGGCTTCAGAAGCAGCTGCTTTCATATCTGCTGCCATCTTATCGTAGTCAGCCTTTACTGCTGCAAAATCTGTTACGTGTTCGTGATGCCGCAGGAAATCCAGCACAGTCTCATATTTGAGGCGGGCATCTGCGGAGAGAACTCCCATCCTGCGGAAGCGATGATAGATCTCTTCCTCTTCTTTAGTTATTTCTGAGATATCCGCACCTTCTTTTACCTGCCTGAGCAGTCTGACCAGTTCGGCGACACAGTCTTCGGTCTTTATCACCTCTGAAATATCTGAATTGACATTATCGAGCAGAAGTCCGGTAAGAGCGAGCCGTTCGTCAAACGGTGCGTCTTTTGCGCGCTGAGCGATTACAGGATCTTCCGTGCCGGACAGGATCTCTGCGATTTTGTAATCGGATTTATATTTTTTAAACAGGTCATAGTATGAAGCAAAGTCGTCTGCCGTTTCAGGATACTGCAGATATTGGGCAACAAGTGCCTTGTCGACAGTGAGCCCGAGTTCTTCATATATGCTTATGATCCTGCTCAGGTCGGTCCAGCCTCTTGCTGTTACAAAGCGTTTTCCCAGTGCTGTCTCTTCGATCCTGTAGAAATTGGCTCTGCGTGCCTCAAGATATGTGACAACAGAAGCGTGTATCCCTGTGCTGTAGGAGTATGACTTCCATGCATCAAAATCCGGATCAATGTCGATACGCTTGAGTCTGTCCCATATAACAACATCGAATTCTTTTGCGTTGCGGTTATATTCGATAGGATTGCCTGCGGTGACTATGATCCATCCATCCGGGACCTTGTGCTTGCCAAAGGTCTTGAACTGCAGGAATTGCAGCATGGAAGGGGTGAGGGTCTCCGACGCGCAGTTGACTTCATCGAGGAAGAGAATGCCTTCCTTTAAGCCGGTTTCCGACATCACATCATATACGGATGAAATGATCTCACTCATCGTATACTCCGACACGTCGTATTCATTTCCTTCATAGGTCTTGTGAACGATCTTGGGAAGTCCCAGAGCCGACTGCCTTGTATGGTGAGTTATGGAGTAACTGACCAGACCTATACCGAGCTCTTCGGCGACCTGACGTACGATGGCTGTTTTGCCTATACCCGGAGGGCCCATCAGGAAAAGCGGCCGCTGGTCTTCGACCGGCAGCAGATAATTGCCGAATCTGTCTCTGACGGAGTACGCCTTTATCGTATTGATCAGCTGAGTCTTTGCTTCTGCAATATTCATAGTTCGAATTCTCCTTCTTCTGCGTGCCCTTCAGTGGACATCAGCAGGGCTGTGATCTCGTTTGTTCCTGCGAGATTGGACTTTATTATGTAACTGCTTATATTTCCGCACAGCAGGTTCCGGCTTGCGATCCCGCTCATAGCCGGAACGTTATTGTATTTTATTATCCATTCCATTATCAGCTCTTCGTATTTGTGTATGAAATCTTCTGCCCGTTTCGAAGTATCCGCGGTGTGCTTCTCAGGGCATGAGCACCATAGCAGGGTGTACAAAAGCTCTTCGTGATGTCGTGTCTTTTCCGGATAGCCGCATGCAATAAAACCCTCATGCAGATGATCGCAGCAGCCGAAAGCATCGCTACCTATCACTGTTGAACTTCCCGGCACGTCTATCCTGCGGAGTGATTCGCAGCTGAAGAAAGCTTTTTCTTCGATTGCCTCCAGTCCGGCAGGCAGCATCGCCTCTGCTATTGCAGATTCGCCGAACGCTTCTTCACGTATGTAACGCAGGCTCGAAGGGAAAACGACCTCCCGCAGGTTTGCGCATCCATAGAAAGCGATCTCGCCTATGTCTGTGATGCCTTCGGGGATGATGACCGAGGTTATACTGAGGTCTTCTGCGAAAGCGCCTTCGATTATGCGTCCGTTAAGTATTTTTTCTTTTCCGATCTCAAATCTTTCCATCGATGCCTCTTACAGCCCCATTATTTCTTCGCCCTGCATTTCTATTTTCATAGCCCAGTCAGGGACCCATACATCCTTCATGCTGTCATTGTGTATTATAAAGGCAACATCATAGCCGGGCGCTTTTTCCGGAAACCTTCCCATGCCGTCGGTGAAATAAAGCACTCCCCGCAAATCGGAAAGTCTGCGTTCCTCCAGAAGCTTGCCCACATACTCAAAAACCGGCCTGAAGTCCGTGCAGCCGAGTCCTTTGATCTCTTTATCTATAAAATATCTGTCAAAATCGTCAGCCGATCTGATGATCTCAACATCCCGGATCTCATCATCGCACTGGATGATATACAGATTAATGCTGGTGTCAAAAGAATTCTGTGCTGCCAGAACATCATGCGTATGCTGTACAAACTTCTGAACGACTTCGCCTTTAACACTGCCCGATGTATCTATTGCGATAACGAAGTCCCTTATGTTCTTTTTATCTCTGTATTCGAGCGGCTCAATGAGCGGGATATCACCATATAGATCAAGTCCGTATGTGTAGTAATTATTATCGAACTCTTCTTCCGAAAGCCTGATCGTTTCTGAATGAATGCCGAAACGCTTCAGGAATTCCGTATAATTGTATCTCACACGGTTGATATCCCTGAGATTCTGTGTCAGGGCGCTGCTGTCATTGCGGAACAGTTCAAGCTCCGTCTGCATACGTCTGGATATATCATCCCACAGCTCCCGGAGGTCAATTTCACTGGTGACCGTCTGATCAGGAGAGCTCCCTCCGTACCAGAGGTCGTGCTGATCTCCGGCAAACAATTCACTCCACTCATAGCACCTGGTCATTGACACCTCGCCGCTGTTGAGATAATGGTAGATCCTTTCGGCGGTAAGCACTGTCAGTTTCTCTCTCAGCATGGATGTTACAGCAGTCTGGCTGTCCTGGCGCTTCACTCTGAGAAAGTCGCGTTCCAGTCCGTTGATCGAGTCTTCTACCGCTATGTCGCATGCCAGGTCCCACTTCAATCTTTCTATACCCGGGCCAACGATGCTGTGCCGGAAGACGCTGTGGAGAATGCTGTGGAGCAGGTTGCGGGATATGAGATTCTGTTCGTCCCTGTAGGTGATTATCAATGTCCATGGACTGTACATCACGAATCCGCCGCCTGATGCAAAACCGTAATTCATATTCGGGACACAGCGAAAATTGCCAACAGCCCGGTCCATAAAACGAAGATTAACAAGGATCGAATTCCTGGCCAGAGTGATTATTTCACCTGATAATTCCTGTGCCTGCCGGTCACGCTCCGTAAGATTGTCCATGATTTAATGATAAGCATTTTGACCTTTTTTTCAAACAATTATGGGAATATAATTAATTATCAAATGTTAACCTGAGCGTAGATAAATACAGTTGTTTGCCCAATTGACAAAGGGGGTGTATTGCTTGAAAAAACATTATGACATAGTTGTTGTCGGCGCAGGCAATGCGGGTCTGTCGGCAGCTCTTCACAGCGCTGTCGAGGGTAAAAAGGTGCTG
>OMSP01000058.1 GCA_900313775.1 uncultured Eubacteriales bacterium | reverse complement strand
TCTCCGCTGAAAGTCAATCGGCCGGCAGTCACCAGATCCACCAGGATCTCTCCCGAATGCAGCCCTTTGCGCACCAGCAGATGGCGCAGATAACCGGTATGATTCATACGATGGTAGAAAGAGACCTTTCTTGCAGCGAAGAAACTCAGCGTCTCCCTGAGTATCACGGAGAAATCCGGATCGCAGATCCGACAGCCTTCTGCAGTGACAATATCATAGAAGGCTCCCCGCTTGTGCAGACCGAGCGTCAGCGGGCCGTCCTTATACTCATCGCCAAAGGTAAACTCCATCTTGTTGCGGTAATCCGTCTGCGAGGGAGAAGGCAGTATTCCCTCCCAGACACCGTCGATCGCGGGACCCAAGAGTCTTGTGACCTGTTCTTCTTTGAGTTCCAGCTGTGCTTCATATGTCAGTTTCTGATAGACGCAGCCTCCGCAATCTGCCGCATGCGGGCAGACCGGCTCACGCACTCCCGGACCGGTCTTGATCGTCTCCAGCTTCTCCGCCTGCCAGACGCCGCGGTGCTTTTTTAACAGCCGCAGGTTGATACGCTCGCCCGGAAGCGCGTTCCTGACATGCACACAGACCGCATGTCCGTCATCATCAGACATCCCCTCGATCCTGACGATCCCCTTGTTCGGGTAATCAATGCGTTCCACTATGCCGCTGTAAGTTTCACCTTTCTTCATAATGTCTGCACCTTATCATATGGGCGGACACGCTTGAACTGCGTCCGCCCATTTTTCTCTCTGTCTCATTTGCAAAATCTTCTAATCACCCCATGTGAGCTGTGCGTTCTCCTTGACGGGATCTCTCATCATAAGACTCTTTACTCCCTCGGCCGCACTCATGCCCTCAAACAGGATCCTGTTTACAGCTTCGACGATCGGCATCGTGACCCCTTCGCGCTCGGCGAGCGCCCGTGCTGCCTTGGCGCTGTATACTCCTTCGACGACCATCTTGACCTCATCCATTGCCTCCTGATAGGTCGCTCCCTGGCCGATCAGATAACCCGCATTGTGATTGCGGCTGTGATTGCTGCTGCAGGTAACGATCAGATCTCCTATACCGGCGAGCCCGGCAAAGGTCTCAGCCTTTCCGCCCAGCTTGACGCCGAGCCGGCTCATCTCATGAATGCCGCGCGTGATCAAGGCAGCTTTGGTATTGTCCCCGCAGCCAAGACCGTCGGCCATACCGGCAGCGAGGGCTATGACGTTTTTAAGCGATCCGCCCAGCTCCATGCCGCGCATATCCGGCGTCGTATAGACACGGAAAAACTCTCCGTTCATAAACATGTTCTGCAGATATTCGGCTGTCTCTTTCTCCTTCGCTCCGACCACGACCGCCGTTGGTACGTTGCGTCCGACTTCTTCAGCATGGCTCGGTCCGGAGAGCGCCGCGATCTCTGCCTGGGGGATCTCTTCTTCCAGCTGTTCGCTCAGAGTCTTTAAGGAAGACTCCTCAATGCCCTTGCTGACCGAGACGATCAGCTGTCCGTCCGCGACGAAAGGCGCCATCTGTTTGGCCACGGAACGCACAAAAACGGAGGGCGTCGACATGATGAGAAAATCTTTTTCTCTGCAGGCCGACTCAAGATCCGTCGTAGCATCGATCAGACTGCCCAGCGTCACACCGGGAAGTTTATCTTTATGCTCACGATCATTGTTGATCATGTCGGCTTCCGCCGGATCAAATGACCAGATGGTCACATTGTGTCCGTTGTAGGCCAAAAGATGGGCCAACGCGCATCCCCAACTGCCTGATCCGATCACTCCTACTGTCCCCATATCATTTCCTCCTGATGTAAGACACAAGCGTCATTTCAACACTATTATATCGCAAATGCGGTCATTAGTCACCGCTGCATCCTCTCCTCGCCCCTCTCGCGCATGACCATCCGGATAGGCGTTCCCTCGAAGCCGAAAGCCTGACGGATCTGATTCTCCAGATACCGCCGGTAGGAGAAATGCATGAGCTTTTTATCATTGATGAACACAACGAAAGTCGGGGGCTCAGTCCCCACCTGAGAGGCGTAGAGGATTTTAAGCCTCCTCCCCTTGTCTGACGGAGGCTCGTTCATTGCGACCGCCTCCATCACGATCTCATTGAGGACGCCTGTCGCGATGCGTCTGCGCCGCTCTTCGACGATCGCGTCGACTTCATGATAGATCTGATCTGTCCGCTTACCGGTCTTCGCGGAGATGTATATGATCTTCGCGTAGGGCACAAAGGAAAGCACCCGCATGACCTCGTCGCGGAATTTATACATCGTCTTGTCGTCTTTTTCGATCGCATCCCATTTGTTGACAACAATGAGCAGTCCTTTGCCTTTTTCATGAGCGATACCCGCGATCTTGGCGTCCTGTTCGGTCACTCCCTCCGTAGCATCGATCATCAGGATCACGACATCCGCCCTGTCAGTTGCAGAGAGAGCCCGGATCACACTGAAGCGCTCGATCGTCTCTTTGACCTTGCTCTTTCGCCGCATACCGGCCGTATCGATAAAGACATATTCTTTTCCGTGGTATTTGATGACCGTGTCGATCGAATCTCTCGTCGTACCGGCAATATCCGAGACGATCACCCGGTCTTTCCCCAACAGTTTATTGACCAGAGAGGATTTCCCAACGTTAGGTTTGCCGACGACGGCGACTTTGGTGCGCTCGTCTTCGTCTTCATGGCTCCCCTTGGGCGGCAGTAGTTTGACCAGCTCATCGAGCATGTCGCCGATGCCCAGCTTTAAGGTCGCGGAGATAGGATGAGGGTCGCCGATACCCAGCTGATAAAACTCGTAGATATCCGGCATCATTTTCTGAAAATCATCAACTTTGTTGACGACCAGGATCACCGGTTTTCTGCTCTTGCGGAGCATGTCAGCCACCTTGGCATCCGCGTCGACCAGTCCCTGGCGGACATCGACCAAAAACAGCACGACATCCGAACTCATCAAAGCCAGCTGAGCCTGTTCACGCATCTGGCTTAAGATGATATCCTGAGACTCCGGTTCGATACCGCCGGTATCCACGATCGTAAAGACGCGGTCCAGCCAGCTCGCATCCGCATACAGCCGGTCACGAGTCACGCCGGGCGTGTCCTCAACGATCGAGAGTTTCTCTCCCGCAAGGGCATTGAACAGGGTGGATTTTCCTACATTCGGGCGACCTACTATCGCCACGATGGGCTTACTCATATTTTCCTCCTCTATATAGATTACGATATCATATTCGCCTTGATAAAGGCAAATATCTCATGTATTATAAGTAGGTAAGAATTCTGTTGATCTGTAGTTTCCAAAGGAATCATTTCTATGCCTAAAAACAAAGGAGCCGGAAGGCGTATGCCTGTCGCCCCGCTGCGCATGGTCGTTCTCGACAGTTTTAAGGAGCAGGGCGAGATCATCGACAAAACTATCGTCAAAATGAGACAGAACTATCTCTACCCCGACCCGACGATCAAGCCCGAGAAGACTTATCTCGTCGAAAGCCGCTGCCCCCGTTTCGGGAGTGGTGAGTCAAAGGGAGAGATACTGGGCAGCATTCGCGGCGTGGACCTATTTATCCTCGCTGACGT
The DNA here is from genome assembly GCA_900313775.1 of uncultured Eubacteriales bacterium. Taxonomy (GTDB): domain Bacteria; phylum Bacillota; class Clostridia; order Lachnospirales; family Lachnospiraceae; genus RUG842. The sequence goes on along the minus strand of OMSP01000058.1, from coordinate 1,654 downwards.
CTGCAACCACAGCATGACCTATACGATCAACGGTATGGTCAACCACATGTCACCGGACAATCATTTTCAGGACATCAAGCGCATCATCGCCGCTGCCGCCGGCAAGGCAAAGCGGATCAATGTGATCATGCCCTTCCTGTATGAGAGCCGCCAGCACAAACGGGAAAAACGAGAATCGCTGGATGCTGCCATGGGTCTGCAGGAACTTATTGATATGGGTGTGGTCAATATCATCACCTTTGACGCACACGATCCCCGCGTACAGAACGCGATCCCGATCGACGGTTTTGATTCCTTCTCTGCTTACTATCAGTTCATGAAGGCTGTCTATGATTCTGTCGAAGATTTCAGGGCACTGCCGGACAGGCTGATGATCATCTCCCCGGATGAGGGCGCCATGGGCCGCGCAGTCTATCTGGCCAATATCCTCGGAGTCAGCATGGGTATGTTCTATAAACGCCGCGATTACACCCGCGTAGTCAACGGACGCAATCCGATCGTCGCTCATGAGTTTATCGGCGAGGACCTGAACGGAAAAGACGCAATCGTCGTCGATGATATGATCTCCTCCGGCGAGAGTATGCTCGATGTCTGCCGCCAGCTCAAGGAGCGCGGTGCCGGACGGGTCATCATCTGCTGCACTTTCGGACTGTTCACGAACGGCATGGAAGTCTTTGATAAATACTATAAAGAAGGCTATTTCCACAAGATGATCACGACGAACCTCGTATATCAGTCGCCGGAGACCCTTTCGCGCGAATACTATGTAACGGCAGATATGACAGAGTATCTGGCGATGATCATTGACAGTCTGAATCACAGCAAGTCGATCAGTCTGGCTCTCGATCCCTCAGAAAAGATCCACGCCCTGCTCAGAAAGCAGACCGTGGAAGGACTCAAACATATTTAGCAGTTTTCTGTACAGTAATAAACGGCAGGCTGTCCGTCAGCCTGCCGTTTTGTTTTAGAAGCGTACCTTCTGCACCAAGTGGACGAACTCCGCATTGCTGCGCGTATGCGTAAAGAGATCTATGATCTTGTCTGTTGCCTCCTCCGGGCGGAGTCCGTTCAATCCGCGGCGCATGATATCGACCGCATTCAGCTCCTCCGGCGAGAGCAGAAGATCCTCTCTTCTGGTACCGGACTTGGCGATATCGATGGCCGGGAAGATACGTCTCTCCTGCATCTTCCGGTCGAGGACCAGTTCCATATTGCCGGTTCCCTTAAACTCCTCATAGACCACATCATCCATCTTGCTGCCTGTATCGACCAGCGCCGTGGCCAGTATCGTCAGGCTTCCTCCTTCGCGCATATTTCTGGCCGCGCCGAAGAAGCGCTTGGGCATATGAAGCGCCGCAGGATCCAGACCGCCGGAGAGCGTCCGTCCGCTTGGCGGAACGGTCAGGTTGTATGCGCGGGCGAGACGTGTGATCGAATCGAGCAGGATCATGACATCTCTCCCCTGCTCCACGAGACGTTTCGCGCGCTCGATCGTCATCTCGGAGACGCGCTTGTGGTGCTCGGGAAGCTGATCAAAAGTCGAATGTATGACCTCGACCTGGGTACCGCGGATCGCCTCCTTCATATCTGTGACCTCCTCGGGACGCTCATCGATCAGCAGGATGATGATATGCATCTCAGGATTATTCGCCAG
>OMSP01000149.1 GCA_900313775.1 uncultured Eubacteriales bacterium | reverse complement strand
TTATGCCGATATTTCAGTTATGCCGATGTTTTCGAAAATCAGATGAGAATACTGGATTTCAACACAAAACATCGGCATAATGTAATTGCTTAGATTGAGATCTGCTTCGAAATGTCAGGATAAGAATTGATGCAAAGTCACATTAGTCCGCAGAGTTTCCGGAGCAGATCATCTTCTTTCATGATCTGCGCTTTATCCAGACTAAGGGAACGAAGAAGATCAGATCCATTGGCCTTTTCAATAGCCGCTCGCTTCTGTTCGGTATCTGCATGAGCATATACAAGCGTAGACTCCAGCTGGGCATGTCCCAGCCACTGCGATACGAGCGTAAGATCCATCCCGGCCTGATAAAGATGCATTGCTCTGCTGTGTCTGAACAGATGTGGATGGACATTGTCCGGTACTTCGGGGCATTTTTCTTTGGCTGAGCTGGCATATACCTTAAGGAATCTGCGGACATTGTCATCCGACATAGGCTTTTTTTCACCATGTTGAACTACATAAAAGAGATCGTCTCCGGACAGCATTTCTGCTGTTGGATGATACACGGACATATATCGCCGAAAGTGATCTATGGTATCTTTCATCAGCGGGACGGTGCGGATCTTGGAGCCTTTTCCCATCAGCGTTGCCGTCGGCGTCGTACCCAGTCGTATGTCGCAGATTTTCAGCCTGAGCATTTCCTGTATTCTGGCTCCGGTATCGTACATAAGCACCATGAAGAACTGATCGCGGATCCCTTTCTTTTTCGTTGTATCAGGTTCCGACAACAGGGCCCTCATTGCTGCAGCAGACAGATAATCAATGCCGGTATCTGAGTATTCCTTCTGCCCGGGAATCATTGCAAGACTGTTCATTTGTGCGATCAATTCCGGCCTTCTTGTTGCAGCATAACTCATAAATCCACGGATGCAGGCCAGCCGCTGATTCCTCGTTGCGGCGGCAAGGCCCCGGTTTTCAGTCAGATAATCCAGAAAGCCCATCAGGTTCTCCTGATTCAAATCTTCAAAAGTGAGCTCATTCAGCGATACATTTTTTCCGGCCGCAATGTGATCCAAAAGCTGATTGATCGCCGTTCTGCATGACTTGATCGTATGCTGACTGGAGCAGCGCTGCTTCGGAAGATAAACCATCAGATAGTCATGGATCATCTGATACATATCATTAACAATCTTCGTCATAGGTCACCTCCGGGATAATTGAACTCAGGGTATCAAAGTCAATGGCTGATGATAACAGGTTTTCCGGGAGAATATGTATGTAGTACTCCGTTTCATCCATCGTGCTATGACCCAGGAATGTTCGAAGATATGGCAGTTTCGCATTCAGATCCTGCCCTTCATCGATCCACCTGATCAACCGTTTTGAAGCGAACAGATGACGAAAATCGTGAACACGAAGATGCGGAAGCTCTTTGGGATCCATCTCTGGATGTATCAGCGAAAAATATCGACGAAGGTTTTTTGCAAGCCATTTCTCATCATATGGATTCCCGGTCGATGATGGGAATAAATATATGCTGTCGGGGAACGCAGCATCTCGGATATTGGTGTAGCGTCTCATCAGGCAGAGCATGTCTTCCGACATTACGACGATACGATCTCTCTTGGACTTTGTATCCATAAGAAGGATCTCTCCCGTTTTCAGATTCACATTGTCACGCAGAAGCATCTTTCCTTCACCTGGGCGCAGCCCGCATGTATAGATCAAACGCAAGAGCGTTGAGAGGATGCAACCCTGAAACGGCGTGACCGTTTCGTCGGTATCGATCACATGAAACAATGATGTCAGTTCCTGATCCGTCAGAAGGTACGGGGAAAAGCATTTACTGGTGAGTGTGAATTTCTCCGGCGGGATAAACGATTCCTTTCCCATGGCGATCAGATAACGGCTCAGAGTGCGTATGAATGAGACCCTCCCACTCAAGTTTGTCCGAGATTCCGCTGGACGGAGCTGTAGCCAATCCAGTACGTTTTCTGCATTCAATTGAGTTGCATCAGGATCATTTTCAACAAGAAAGGCATCTAGATTCTTCAGCCTGGAAAGATCAGCGCGGATTGAATATCCCATAGACCTGCGAAGCTCGATGAAGTTTTCGAACTCGGTTCTCAGATTGCTTTGGAATTCATTATGCATTGAGACCCCTCCTTTCCACGGAGATGCCCCTGAAATCCAGGGCACATTCTCTGAGATTCTGGCTGTCCAGTGACAGATACTGTTTTGTGGCATCAAATGATTGATGCCCCAGTACCTGTGCGATCGTTGTTAATGGTACATCATTCAGGATCATGTTTCTGCCGAGGCGCCTGCGCAGACCGTGAAAATTCTTGCCATCATAAGGCCTGCGGTCAATATTGGCTTTCGAGGCATACTTGGTGAACATGACCTGTATCGCTGGGGCAGAACGGATCGGGCCGACTGGAGCTGCCACGCGAAGGAATATTTCCGGGTGGTCTGCATGCGGACGACCATTTCGGATGTATTCCACAAGAGCGGATTCCACCTCGGGTGTGAGGGGCAGTACTATTGGATTCATTGTCTTTGCCTGCATAAATCGGAGTTCTTTTTTCTGCCAGTCGATATCTGAGAATTTCAAATGGATGATATCGCACGCACGTATTCCGAGAATCGCGCCGAGCATAATGATGGCATAATCGCGCTTCCCTG
>OMSP01000066.1 GCA_900313775.1 uncultured Eubacteriales bacterium | reverse complement strand
GCTTCTCGGCGGCTCCGGTGGCGGAGGCGGTGGCAATAACAACGGCATCGATCTCAACGATCTCGTGGGTGGTTCCGGCAGTTCGGGAGGCAGCGGCAGTTCTGGCGGCGGCCTGTTCGGCGGCAAGGGCAAACTGATCCTGATCCTGATCGTCGCCTTCCTGGTGCTCGGCGGCGGGGGACTCTTCAGCGGACTGCTCGGCGGCGGAGGAAACTCCAACAATAACAACAGCTCGCAGCCCAGCCAGCAGACCGGCATCGATCTGATCAACAGCCTGCTCGGCGGCGGTACCGGTACTTCCGGCGTCTCCGGCAGCTACGGCGGATGGTTCGGCAAATCCAATGTCGGCGTGCTCAACGAGGAAGTCGATCCGGCGGCAAAGGACAAGCGCACAGTCATCAAGGGAGACGGAAAGGATGAGGTCACCCTGATGGTCTATATGTGCGGCACCGACTTAGAGTCCCGCGGGGGCATGGGCACATCTGATCTGAGCGAAATGCTGCAGGCGAAGACCGGCGACAAGGTCAATGTCATCGTCATGACAGGCGGGTGCCGGCAGTGGCGCAACAATGTCATCAGCAACAAGGCGAATCAGATCTACCAGCTCAAGGACGGCAAGATGGCGCGTCTGGATGACAATTTCTCCAAGACATCGATGGTCGATTCGAACAACCTGGCGGCATTTATTCAGTACTGCGCCAAGAACTTCCCGGCGAACCGCAATGAGCTGATCCTCTGGGATCACGGCGGCGGTTCGATCACGGGTTACGGATATGATGAGAAATATTCGAGAAAAGATTCGATGGATCTGGCCGAGATCAAGACCGCTCTCAAAAAGGGCGGCGTGACCATTGACTTCATCGGATTTGACGCCTGCCTGATGGCGACTGTCGAAAACGGTCTGATGCTCTCTGATTATGCGGACTATATGATCGCTTCAGAGGAGGCGGAGCCGGGCATCGGCTGGTATTATACGAACTGGCTCTCCAAGCTCGAGGCTGATTCTTCTATGCCGACGCTTCAGCTCGGCAAGAACATCGTTGACGATTTCGTCGCAGCCTGCGGACAGAAATGTCCGGGACAGGCGACCACGCTGTCCCTTGTCGATCTGGCGGAGCTTAAGGCCACAGCACCGAAGAAGCTCTCGGCATTCTCCACGGACACGAGCAAGATGATCGGCAAAGACAAAGACGAAGCCAGCTATTCGACGGTGTCGACCGCGCGTAACAAGTCGCGCGAGTTTGCCCGCGGCACGGGGATCGATCAGGTAGATCTGATCCACCTGGCCAAGAACCTCGACACCAAGGCGTCCAAAGATCTGGCGGACAAGCTTCTTTCAGCGGTCAAATACAATAAGACCTCAGCCAATATGACCAATGCATTCGGACTGTCGGTGTATTTCCCCTATAAGTCCACGCGCTCAGTTGACCTGGTAACCAAGGTCTACGATCAGATCGGCATGGACGAGGACTATGCGAAATGCATCCAGCAGTTTGCCAAGGTCGAGACGGCCGGGCAGGTCGCGGCCGGCGGATCATCGGGAGGATCCCCCTTCGGGTCACTGATGGATATCCTCGGTCAGCAGTCCTATCCGACCGGCGGTACGGTCGATCCGGATGCGATCAATGATCTGCTCGGATACTTTATGGGCGGACGTTCCGTGATCGACGGACTGGACAAGAATAATACGCACTATATGGACACCGAAGCCGAAGTATCGGATGAGGAGATCACCGGTTATGTCGCAGATCATCAATTTGACGCTTCCAAACTCGTCTGGAAAGAGTCAGAGGACGGCTATCAGATCCATCTCGAGGACGATCAGTGGAATATGGTAACGGATCTGGCCTACAAACTGTATGTCAATGACGGTGAAGGATTTATCGATATGGGCTGTGACAATGTTTTCGCTATCGATGACAAGGGCAATCTGGTCCCGCCGCAGGATATTCTGTGGCTCGCGGTCGAGGATCAGCCGGTGGCTTACTATTACGACTATACGGTCGGCGACAGCAAGGCCTATTACATCCAGGGACATGTTCCGGCGATGCTCAACGGTCAGCGCGTAAACCTGATCGTAGAGTTCACGAAAGATGATCCGGAAGGACAGATCGTCGGCGCAAGCTATATCTACGATGAAGACGTCACCGAGACTGTAGCCAAGAGTATCGTCGATCTCAAAGAAGGCGACAAGATCGACTTTCTGGCTGATTACTACACCTATAAAGGCGAGTATCAGGACAGCTATATGATCGGCGATCAGTATGTGGTCGGCGAGAAGGCGCCGAAGCTCACCAGCGTCTCGATGGACGACGAGACTTATGAGATGTACAGATTTACCGATATTTATCATCAATATCATTACAGTCAGGCCGTCCCGAGATAACGGCGGCAAAGGGGTGTAAGAGGAGAGTATGAAACATCCGAAACTGATAAAAATCATAGCGACGGTCGGCATGATCATATTGGTTATGCTGATCATTGCTGTCGGTTTAAAACTGGTCTTCCCGACTCTGTGGGATGCACTGAAGGCCGGGGACGAGAAGGGGCTGGAGGAATTCCTCAAGGCGGCCAAGGGACCGAAGATGCTCGTTTTCCTCTTCATTCTGCAGTTCGTCCAGATCATATCTATCATGCTGCCGTCACCGCCGATCCACATCGCGGGCGGTATGGTGGCCGGGACTCTGCGGGCGTTTACGACCTGTATCATTTCCTACACGCTGGCAAATCTCTTTGTCTTTGTCTGCGCGAGGAAGTTCCACGGAAAGCTCAATGCGCTGGAGAGCAAGGAAAACAGCAAGAGTTCCAAGCTCACTGAAATGCTGGCCAACAGTGATCCATGGATCGTCGTGATCCTCGCGTGTATGGTACCGATCGTACCGAACGGGATCATCCCTTACGCGGCGGCACAGACTCCGATGAAGAAATCGACCTTTGCCGCAAGCGTTTTTGTCGGGGGATTTGTCCCGACTTTTCTGCTCTGCGCTATAGGGTCCAATATCATGCAGGCAGATTATCCGCTGATCCTCCTCCTTGTCTCGATCGACATCATCTGCATGTGGCAGGTATATGATCACAAGGATGACGTAGTGAGGATCATGAAGAGGATCGCTGCACTGCACAATGCGAGGAAAAAAGTCCGGGCGGAGGAGAAAGCAGCTAAGGCCGCAGCCAAGGCGGAAAAGGAAGCTGAGCAAGCGGCTCAGACAGAGGAAAAGCAGAACGAAGTACATGAGACACCTGAAGTAGAGGAAGCTGTGAATGAATAAGGAGATATTTAAATGATCAAAGCAATAGTAGGAGCTAACTGGGGAGACGAAGGCAAGGGCAAGATCACTGACATGCTCGCCGAGAAGTCGGATGTGGTCATCCGTTTTCAGGGTGGTGCAAATGCCGGACATACGATTGTCAATCACTATGGTAAATTTGCCCTGCATACGATGCCGTCGGGCGTCTTTTACGACCACACGACCAATATCATCGGCAACGGTGTCGCGCTCGATGTCGAGGCGCTGGCAAAAGAGCTGGCCGCGATCGCGGAACAGGGTGTGCCTGCTCCGCATCTGATGGTCTCCTCGCGTGCTCAGGTCGTGATGAGTTATCACAAGCTCCTCGATGCGTACGAGGAGGAGCGTCTGGCCGGAGCATCCTACGGATCGACCAAGTCGGGCATTGCTCCGTTTTACTCGGACAAATTCGCCAAGATCGGTTTTCAGGTCAGCGAGCTGTTTGACGATGAGATACTGGAGACCAAGGTCGAAAAGATCTGCATCATAAAAAATGTGATCCTGGAGCATCTCTACCACAAGCCGCTTCTTGAGAAAGAGGCTCTGATGGATGAGCTTCACCGCTATCGTGACACGCTGGCTCCCTATGTCGCTGACACGACGGCCTTTCTGGATCAGTGCGTAAGAGAAGGAAAGACGATCCTGCTTGAGGGGCAGCTGGGCACCTTAAAAGACCCTGATCACGGTATTTATCCGATGGTCACATCCAGCTCTACCCTCGCGGGCTACGGAGCGATCGGTGCGGGACTCCCGCCCTATGAGATCAAGCAGGTGATCACGGTAGTCAAAGCATATTCCAGTGCGGTCGGTGCAGGCGCGTTTGTCAGCGAGATCTTCGGCGATGAGGCCGATGAGCTGAGAAACCGGGGCGGCGACGGCGGTGAATACGGTGCGACAACAGGAAGACCGCGCCGCATGGGGTGGTTTGACGCGGTTGCCTCACGCTACGGATGCCGGATGCAGGGCGCGACCGATGTCGCTTTTACAGTCCTGGATGCGTTGGGATATCGCGATGAGATTCCGGTCTGCGTCGGCTACAGAATGCCGGACGGGACGGTCACGCAGGACTTCCCGGTGACCGCGATCCTCGAGAAATGCGAGCCGGTGCTCGAGGTGCTGCCGGGGTGGAAGACTGATATCCGCGGGATCCGCAACTACGAGGAACTCCCTGAGAACTGCAGGAAATATGTCGAGTTTGTCGAGGAGAGGATCGGATATCCGATCACGATGGTCTCGAACGGGGCGAAGCGCGAGGACATCATTTACCGCGAGTCCCCGCTGAAGAGATGAAACAGCGCACGAAACAAATCATGGCGTGGATCATTATAGCGATCCTCGTACTCATGTATATACTGACACTGGTCTTTGCACTGATGAAGACATCCTGGTGGAAAGACGCGTTCAGGGTAGCGGTCGTGACGACGATCCTGCTGCCTATATGCTTTTATCTGATCATCTTCTTTACGAGGATGCTCACGCCGGGTAAGACACCAGATATCCCGGTACCGGAGGATGCACAGGAAGAGAAAGAGTGAGGAAGAAGCAAGGAGAAGAGAGAAAAAAAGAGAAAGAAGGGAAGATTATGGCACTTATAATACCGAAAGACTATCGTTCACCGTTAACGATCCGTGAGACGGAGACAGCGATCAAGGAGACAAGGGAGTTTTTTCAGACGCTCCTGTGCAAGAATCTGCATCTCATGCGCGTCTCTGCTCCGCGTTTTGTGCGTGCGGAAAGCGGTTTCAACGACAACCTGAACGGTGTGGAGCGCCCGGTATCCTTTGATATCCTGGAGGATGGCAGCGAGGCGCAGATCGTACATTCGCTGGCCAAATGGAAGAGATACGCCCTGAAGCACTACGGCTTCCATTCGGGAGAAGGACTCTACACCAATATGGACGCTATCCGCCGCGACGAGGTGACGGACAACCTCCACTCGATCTATGTCGACCAGTGGGACTGGGAGAAGGTCATCTCCAAGCAGGAGAGGAATACAGAGACACTGCGCTATCATGTGCGCAAGATCTACGAGACGCTCAAAGAGACCGAACGCCATGTGGCAGAGCGCTACAACTATATCGAGCCCTTCCTGCCGGATGAGATCACCTTTGTGAGCACACAGGAACTCGAGGATGCCTATCCGGAGTTGGGACCGCACGAGCGCGAGAGGAAATTCGCCAAGAAGTACGGCGCCATCTTCCTCGAGCAGATCGGCGGTGCGCTGGCCTCCGGCAAGCCCCATGACGGGCGCGCACCGGACTATGACGACTGGCAGCTGAACGGCGATATCATCGTCTACTATCCGGTGCTGGATATCGCTTTTGAAGTCAGTTCGATGGGCATCCGCGTAGACGAGGAAGCCCTGAAAAAGCAGCTTGCGATCGCCGGATGCGAAGAGCGTGCAGAGCTGCCTTTCCACAAGGCATTGTTAAACGGTGAGCTGCCCTATACGATTGGCGGCGGCATCGGTCAGTCGCGCGTGTGCATGTTCTGTCTGAGAAAAGCCCATATCGGCGAGGTGCAGGCCTCGCTGTGGCCGGCGGAACACGAGCAGGCATTTGCTGAAGCGGGTATAAATCTG
>OMSP01000096.1 GCA_900313775.1 uncultured Eubacteriales bacterium | reverse complement strand
ATACTGTGCGAGAACTTCGCATCCGTCCTCAATATCATCATAGTAAGTGATAGGAACACCAAGGTCCTCATTCTGCGGGAACAGCTTGTTGATCACGAAATGATCATCGCCATTGACATTGATGTACAGAGCATGGAATCTCTCGCCCGGAAGGATCCACTTTCCTGTCAGATAAAAGATCGCTACAGGATCTGAAATAACCATCTGCGGCATTCCCTGCTCCTGCATTTTAGCTTTGATTCTGTTCAGTTTGCTTGTATCCATTACTTAACCTCTTTAAAAAACAATTGATGAGAAATAATTGATCCGTAATTATAGACCACGGTATAGTCTGCGGTCCTAACGAGTTTATTATATTACCATCAGTCACTAATGTCACCATCTAAATTGATAATTTTGGGACAAAATTCGCGGCAGCCGGTGCAAAACAAAAGCGGCAGTGAGATCTCTCACCGCCGCTTGCAGTTTCAGTGTTTTCTGATACCTTCAATCATCATCGGGAACATCTTTTTACTGTACTCTCCGAGATGGTAATTACCGTTATTCATGCACCAGTCAGTTACCAGAGCTCTCTCCTCAAGTCCGTAATATTTGACCGTCTCGGAGACTGACAGTTCATCCGTCAGTTCCCCTTTATTACGTCCCTCTTCTATGATCTGCTCAAGGAGCCTGAAATAATACCTGTTCCTGTCGAGCAGGCTCGATGAGTGATCTTTTATGATCTGTGTCGAATACAGATATGCGAGCAGTTTGTAATCAATATTATCATTGATGAAAGTATGGATCTCGTAGTTGAGCTGAACGAGTTTGTCAAACGCATTCATTTCCTCCGGAAGATCTGCCGCAAGCCTCATATACTCGGCATCCAGGACATCTGATAGTGTATCCAGCAGATTGTCCTTGCTCCTGAAATAGTAATAGAATGTACCCTTGGAAATACCTGCCTCGCGGATGATATCATTGATAGTTGTTTCCCCAAACCCTTTCTCATGAAACAGTCTCCACGATGTTTCTACGATCCTCGGCCTAATATCTGATGCCATAGTTTTTTCCCCTCTCTTTACTATGAATCACTTTATCTGCAATAACTTATATAGCTCTCGTGTACTCTCTCAGCCATTCCTCTTCTTCCTTTGTCATGAATGGTGACAGTTTCTCATAACACGCAGCATGGTATTCATTGAGCCATTCCCTTTCGGATCTTGTGAGTTCTTCAGGATCAATGGCGTCAAGATCTATCGGAACGAACGACAGAGTTTCAAAATGCATGAACTGTCCGTACTTGTTTTTCTCGCCCTTGACGGTAACAACATTGTTCTCGATACGGATACCGAATTCACCTTCTTCATAGATACCCGGCTCTATCGTCACACACATACCTTCTTCAAACTGATGATGTTCATTTTTGGACGGGACAATATACCACCTGAAACCCGTCGGAGGCTCATGGATGCTGCCGAGATAACCGAAGCCATGTCCTGTTCCGCACTGGAAATCTTTATTCAGATCCCATACCGGCTGACGGCAAAGAACGTCGAGTGACCAGCCATGATTGCCGTACAGGAAATTTGCTGCACTGAGGTGCTGCATGGCACGGAACACAGCGGTATAGTACTTCTTCATCTCAGGCTCTATATGACCGAGAACAGTTGTCCTGGTAATATCTGTTGAACCCTCAAAGTATCCGCCGCCCGTATCCGACAGGAGCATGCCCCCTTCCTTCAGTACCACATCAGTCTCAGGGCTTGGAGAATAGTGCATCATGGCAGCATGTTCGCCGAATGCCTGAAGCGGTTCGAATGAATCACGTATATATCCCTCCTGCTCTCTGCGCAGTGATGTCAGCTTATCTGAGGCAGAGAGCTCGGTGATCTCCATCTTGTCATAATTCTTCTTGACCCAGCATATGAACTTCGTCAGAGCAACGCTGTCTTTCAGCTCGGCGTTCCTGAGATTAGCTATCTCTGTATCATTTTTCATAGCTTTCATCAGGATCGTCGGATTCTGGCCCTCGACAATTTTGCAAGGAAGCGACTTATAAAGAGCATAATTCATCTTCATAGGGTCGATCAGAACGGTCTCCTCTGCTCCGATTTTCCTGACATCTTCATAGATATCATTATATGGATGTACGATGACGTTGTCGCCGGCAAAACGCTCTCTTATCTCATCGTTAAGCTTGCGGTCATCAACGTAAAGGTCAACGTGATCTTTCCACACTGTCGCATATGAAAGCACCAGAGGGAAGAAATCTATATCATCTCCGCGGATATTAAGAAGCCAGCATACATCATCCAGGGATGCGATAATGTGGACTGTAGCTCCGTATTCGTCCATTTTTGCACGTACCCTTGCAAGCTTGTCTGCCGTACTCTCTCCTGTCCATCTTTCATCAAGATAGAAGCAAGGCTTCTCTGAAAGCGCAGGACGGTCCTCCCACACATCATTGACAAGGTCTACCATATATTCGATGTTTATTCCTTTGCCGCAGAGCACATCCTCGAATTCCTGTCCTTCCCCCATGGAAAGAACACGGCCATCAAAAGCAACTTTGCCACCGGACGGAACAGTCCCGGCCAGCCACTCTGTAACGGACGGTGTATCATCCACAAACATCTTCATGAGTCTGATACCGCTGCCCTCGAGTTCATTCAGAGCCTGCGTAAAATACCTTCCGTCGGTCCACAGACCTCCGTCATCCTTCGTAATTACTGCAGTTCCGTATGAACCGCTGAATCCCGTAATATACGCTCTTGCTTTGAAATGCTCACCGACATATTCACTCTGATGAAAATCAGCGGTAGGCACGACATATGCATCTATCTTGTTCTGAGCCATAAGAGCTCTCAGTTTCCCGATCCTCTCTGCT
>OMSP01000076.1 GCA_900313775.1 uncultured Eubacteriales bacterium | reverse complement strand
TGCAGGAGAGACGATGTTCTTCTCGGAAGCTCTGATCATATTCACAAGCAATCTCGGTGTGGTGGGAAAGGATCCGGTGAGCGGAGAGCGCTTCCAGACAATCACTCCGGACATGGATTACGATACCATCCAGGAAAAACTGCTGTCAGTTATCCAGGATTACTTCAAGTACACCATACAGCGGCCGGAACTGCTTAACCGTATAGGCGACAACTTCATAGTCTTTGATTTTATCAGGGGACAGGCAGTTGAACAGATACTGAACCTCAAGCTGAATGCAATAATTCGCAACATGGAACATGAGAAGGGCATCAAGCTTGTGATCAAAGAGCCATTCAGGGCATACCTCATGGAAGAGGCAAGGGGGAATCTGTCAAACGGCGGACGTGGTATAGGAAACAAGGTTGATACCTGCCTCATACATCCGCTTTCAGATGTGCTCGTAAAAGAGAACTGGACGCACGGAGATGCCCTTGTTATCGAGGACAGACCGGCAGACAGGGGAGGCGTGTTCAGATATTCTATAGTGAAAGCGGCTCACTGACCAAGCAGTTCATTCGCTTCTGCTATCATCTCTTCAAGTGTACGGTATGGCACATGACCATACTTTCTGTCAAACAGGCTTCCGTCGCTGCCGAGGATCAGAGTTGCGGCCTCAGGGTTGTATCCGCAGTATTTCCTGATTTCGGTCCTGAGTGACCAGTCGTCTTTGCCAAGAACGAAGGCATCGTTGCCGATCACTAACAGAGATGTGTCTTTATCCGACATCTGTGTGATCAATTTAATATTGTCTCCCGGGCTCGTGTATACACTTCCAAGCGGAACACGGGCTTTTTCTTTGCCGCTCTTCTTGTCCAGGACCCTAAGGCTGCTGTTTGACTCATCACTGCGATCCAAAGCAAGCATGGAACCGTCTTGTGACATTAAAATGGAGGCAGGGTAAAAATCAAGAGGCTCTGTTGCCGACAGTTCCTTTCCGTTTATGTTGTAGTATCTGATGATGTTTGAGGTATCCGCAAAAAGCAGATTCCCGGTCTCAGGATCTATTGAAGCGATCCAGTCCGAACCATAATCCTTATCATCATCAAAATCGCAGATCACGTGGCTGACGGCTTCTCCGCTGACCGCATCCGCTTCCAGCACGATCAGCTCCGTTTTTTCCTCATTGCTTCCATCGTCAGCATATTTTGAGATCGTACGTACGGCAGGTATCACAAGAGAACCATTCCGGATGGCATGGCTGCCGTAATCGAGTAATGCAAAACTGTAGCGTACGAAAGTGTTAGCGGATTCAGCATCATCCGGCGAAGTGAACTTCAGCTTCTTTGATTCAGTTTCATAGGTCTCAAGATCAACGGATACGAGTGATGAATCATCGACGCCGTTTAAGTCTGCAAATAAAGCGCAGTTCCTGTCCGTGTCGATGCCTGCATAGTCATAATTCGAGAACTCGCCCTTGTTTTTCAGCGTGATCTCTTTTTCTGATACCACACTTCCGTCACTGCACTTTCTTTTGAAGATGTGAGCGATCGAATCACTGTCATCATTTATGAAAGATACAGGCAGTATTTCGATAAAGCAATCTCCTGAAGGCTCGATGATTGAGTTCCCATAATCCTTATATGCCGAATAATCCGGATCTTTATATTCTTCCCATTTCGGATCAGCGCCGGTGTATTCATACTGAAGGGTACAGGCGATATCAACATCCCTTTCATCGTAACGGGTACTTATAAACATGCGGCCGTTCGGATCATCATTATCATAGGACGCTTCTATAACAGGATTCATGAAGATGTTAGTGTAATTTGTCATCTCACCTTTTTCATGATCAAAGATGGCCAGGCTGCCGTTGCTTAGTATTGCTCTTATACCATCCTTCTCATTGCCGTAGCATTCTATATCGGCATTGAAATCGACCTGATCCAGGACATCTCCGTTTTTATCAAAAACAAGCATGTTGTTGCCGGTGGTGCAGATTATGTGATCCGCAAAAACACCATTCGTTCTGGCCCACTCCAACTTCGGTGAGGAATGGTACATCCTTTCGCGTTGGATCTTCCACAGTTCCGCTCCGGAAGTGACCTCGCAGCATGTTATCTCAAGAGTACGTATTTTAGATTCAGACCATATATAGCTAAGTTCATAGGTAACGTAATGGACCCCGGTACTTACCGAGTGATCACT
>OMSP01000048.1 GCA_900313775.1 uncultured Eubacteriales bacterium | reverse complement strand
AGTCCGCCGAAGAGCAGGATCGCGAAGATGACCCAGAACGAGGACAGACCCGTTGAACTGCCGAGGATCTTCGGACCGATAAAATTCCCGTCGAGCTGCTGAAGCAGGAGAATAAATATAACAAAGACCAATGCTTTCGCCGGCGAAGTCAGTGCTATCAGCAGCGCACAGGGGATAGCCCCCAGATACGGTCCGAAGAACGGGATGATATTGGTCACACCGATGACCACACTGATCATCGGAATAAACGGGATCGGATACCAGATGCTGATCAGTGACAACCCGATGAAACACAATACTCCGATGATGATCGAGTCGACCACCTTGCCCAATATAAATCCCGAAAAGATCTCATTCGCCTTGCGCCCGATATGCACATAATTCGTCGCACGGTTTGTTGAAAACAGCGCGTAAGTCGCCTTCTTGGCCTGAGCCGCATAGATCTCTTTGTTGAAGAGCAGGTAGATCGAAACGATCAGACCGATCAGGATAAAGAATATCTCCTTGACCACTATGATGACACTGGCTGTAGCCTGCTCTACGATCTGATTGGTCTTGGGCAGGAGCGTTCCTGTCAGCCAGTTGCGTAAATGAGTGGACCCCTCCTCCATCAGTTCGGAGATCAGTGCCTTGTACTTGCTGTCTCCGGCTGCCGCCGAGAGCTTGTTGGCCAGATTCCTGAGCTGTGCCGGCACGGTATAGACCGCGTTCTGAATATTCTCGGCCAGCTGCGGGATAAGGAGATTAAAGACCATGATGACGATCAGGATCAACAGCACGATCGCAAAGATCACGCTGATGATACGCGCAACAGTATTGGTCCGCTTGATCTTGGTATGCTTATCCAGAAATTGAATCAGATACTTATCATAGAAATTAACAAAAGGCGTCAGCAAATATGCGATCGCTATACCATAGAGCACAGGCTTTAATGCCGACAGCGCTGCGCCGAGCCCTTTGAAAATATCGCCGAGCCGGTAGAACAGAAAATAGAACGCAATACTGGCAGCGATGACCACAAATGTACCCAGACCTTTACTGAACTGTTCACGCAGGGCTGACTTGTGCCCTCCGGCCAGTTTCGGCTTTTGATCATAGTAATTCCCGGAAGGTTTTTTAGAACGTCCCGTGGTCTTTGCTTTTTCCTTCTTTTCTTCTTGTGACACTTCTCTCACCTCAGAACGAAATGAATTTATTTCTTTCCTTGATCTTCTATCGGACGGATCTCCTTCGTGCGAATCTCCTCCAGGATCGCGGCTTCGAACTCATCGAGCGCCTTGACTCCCTCATCTCCCGCGAAACGGCTGCGCACGGATACCGTGCCTTCCGCTTCCTCCTTCTCGCCTACGATCAGCATATAGGGCAGGCGGTCAAGTCTCGCCTGACGGATCTTGTAACCGATCTTTTCAGAACGCTTGTCCGCGGTAGCCTTGATACCGGCTTCGCGCAGGTGGTCTGCGATCTTATCAGCATAGTCATTGTATTTGTCTGATATGGCAAGCACACGCACCTGTTCCGGACAGAGCCAGGTCGGAAACTGACCTTTATACTTTTCGATCAGCCATGCGAGAGTCCGCTCATAGCATCCCATGCTCGTGCGGTGGATAATATAGGGGCGCTGCTTCTCGCCGTTTTCATCGATATAATAGAGGTCAAACCGTTCGGCGTTGAACATATCCATCTGGATCGTGATCATCGTATCTTCTTTGCCGTAGACATTTTTTGCCTGGACATCGAGTTTCGGTCCGTAGAATGCCGCCTCGCCTTTCTCCTCATAATAATCCAGTCCGATGTGATCGAGCATCTCACGCATCAGATCCTGAACTTTGTCCCATTCTTCAGCTGTACCGAGGTAATCCTCCGCTTTATCCGGATCCCAGAGTGACAGCCGGTAGGTCACATCCTCCTCGACACCCAGTGTCGTCAGGCAGTAGCGCATCAGCTCCACGCAGCCGCGGAATTCGTCATCAGCCTGATCCGGCCGGATGATCAAATGTCCCTCGGAGATCGTAAACTGTCTCACGCGGGTCAGACCATGCATCTCACCGGCCTGCTCATTGCGGAACAGAGTCGATGTCTCGCCGTAGCGGCAGGGCATATCGCGATAGCTGTGCTGACTCTGCTTAAAGACAAAATACTGGAACGGACAGGTCATTGGACGAAGCGCGTAGATATCGGGATTGTCATCCTCGAGCGCCTTTCTGACCGGCACGCCGTTTGCATCCTCTTTGTAGTCAGGATCGAGCACAAACATCCCGTCCAGATAATGTCCCCAATGGTCGGACATCTGATACAGATCTCTCTTCGCCATAAGCGGTGTCTTGGTGCGCATATATCCTCTGCGCTCCTCCTCGTCCTCGATCCAGCGCTGCATGGTCTGTATGATCATCGCGCCCTT
>OMSP01000049.1 GCA_900313775.1 uncultured Eubacteriales bacterium | reverse complement strand
CTATAATTAAACGTAGAACCGCTGAAAACCCCAACCGCTATTTTTGCACTGTACTCATTGCCGGTATCAGCTATAGCGTCTACATACAGTTTACCGGCGGTTTTGACGGTAATAGACCAGGTCACCCACTCTGATCTCCCGAAATTCTGGATTGTTGTGGGAGAAGGCAGACTTTTCATGTCGGCCTCATAGTTTATCGTCTTAGCCGTCATATCCGTAGCGGCGGCAGCCTTGTCTCCGGGGATGAACATACATCCGACAGCCAGCATCAGTGTTACGATGATTGCAGTGATCTTCTTCATAGTTCTCATAGCGTCCTCCTGTCTGTAATGAGGCAACTCCCTTACTGAAATAATACTATAGGCAAAGCTCTATTACAATAATTGAAGTCTGTGGCGGCAGGCTTTATAATAGAAAAAGCACTATGGATGCAGCGTGCGGCCGACAGGATATCTGCCGGATCACAAGAGGAGATATGCATATGAATGTGCAGGAGATCTTACACAGGACTGATCACACACTGCTTCGGACGGGCTGTACGGAGGAAGAGATCGCGCAGCTCTGCGAGGAGGCAGTTGCTTATGAGTGCGCGTCCGTATGTATACCGCCCTGTTATGTCAGCTTCGCCAAAGCCTGCCTCGGCGGGCAGGGCGACGTGAAGGTGTGCACGGTCGTAGGTTTTCCCAACGGCTACAGCACAGCGCACGCCAAGTCGTTTGAAGCGCGCGAAGCCATTGAGTCCGGCGCCGACGAAGTGGATATGGTCATCAATATGTCCTTTGTCAAAAACCGGGCATGGGACAGTCTGCGAGAGGAGATCAGTGAACTCCGCGGGGTCTGCGACGGGATCGTCCTCAAGGTCATTATTGAAACGTGTCTGTTGTCGGAAGAGGAGAAGGAGCTGGTCTGCGGGATCGTTACGGAATGCGGTGCGGATTATATCAAGACATCGACCGGTTTTTCCACCGGAGGAGCGACGGTCCATGATGTCGCATTGCTCAGAGAACATATAGGGGAACAGGTACAGGTCAAGGCCTCCGGAGGCATCCATACATTGGAGGAGGCGCAGGCTTTGATCGAGGTCGGAGCCTCCCGCATCGGTGCCAGCAGCATCGTCAAAGCGGCAAGAGAAAGGCTGAATCCGAAGGCGTAGAGCTCCCCCTGCAGCAAGAGAAAGACTGGATCCGAAAGCGCAGGACATCCCCTGCGGCAAGGGACAGAGATAAACAAGTAAGGAGAAACTATGTACGAGATCATGAGCGCTGATGAGGCCATCCGCCTGATCCGCGACGGAGACTGTATCTGCGTGAATTCATTCGTGGGGATCGAGAGCCCGGTGGCTTTGCACGAAGCTATCTACCGGCGCTATCAGAAAATGCAGTCCCCGAGACATCTGACCATTGTCTCCAGCGCCGGTTTCGGTGTCTGGGACGAGGAGCACAATGCCGAAGGCTATATCCGCGAGGGGGCGGTGGACCGTCTGATCTGCGGGCATTTCGGTGCTATGCTCTCTACTAAAAAGCTGGTCCTCGAAGACCGCTTCGAGGCGTATAATCTGCCTCTCGGCTGTATATCACACGCGATCCGGGCACAGGCCGGCGGTCTGCCCGGAGCACTGTCCAAGGTGGGCCTGGATATCTTTGTGGATCCGCGGCAGGAGGGCCCGGGTATCAACAGGATCTCGATCGACGATTCCCTGATCAAATATGTCGAGGTCGACGGCGAGGAGTATCTCTATTACAAACTCCCGAAGCTCACGCTTGCACTGATCAAGGGGACCGCGGCGGATCTGAAGGGCAATATCTCCTTCGACGACATGTTCATGTCCGGTGACGCACTCTCCATCTGCCAGGCGGTCAAGGCCAATCACGGCAAAGTGATCGTCCAGGTCGACAAGCTGGTCGATACTCCCTCGAGACCGCGTAACGCGATCATCCCCGGATGCCTGGTCGACGCCATCGTGGTCGTGGATGCTGAGGAGAGAAACGAGGCCTACACCGCGCTGACCGGAAGTTTTGAGATCCCCTATGACGACTGGGCCATGTGGAATGAGCGGATCGATACGATCTCGACCATGTCCGCCCGCAACAATGTCACCGGCAATATCATCGGCCGTCGCGCGGCAAAGGAGCTGCGCGTGGATGACATCGTCAATATCGGGATCGGTATCCCGGAGATGGTCTCACGCCACGCCCGCAAGAACGGAATGCTCGACAATATCACGCTGACTGTGGAGTCCGGCGGCATCGGCGGATTTCCGGTGTCCGGAGAGGCTTTCGGCGCGATGATCGGTGCGGCCTCCGTCTATGATATGGCCAACCAGTTTGACCTGTACAACAACGGCGGACTGGACATCTGCTTCATGGGTGCCTACGCGGTAGACGCACAGGGCAATGTCAACGCCCACCGAGGTCCGGGTGCTTTTGCGGGCATCGGAGGATTCGCGAATATCACTGCAAAGACGCCTACCGTTGTCTTCTGTATGACATTTAACACCAAGGGGCTGGACGTGTCCCAGAAAAAGGGTGTCGTCACGATCAACAAGGAGGGATCGGTACCGAAGTTCGTCAAGAAGGTCGCAAGCGTCAGCTTCTCGGCCAAACGGGCGATCCAGAACGGTCAGAAGGTCCTGTATGTGACCGAACGCTGCGTCTTCCAGCTGACGCCGAACGGTCTCAAACTCATTGAAGTCTATCCCGGGATCGATGTGGAGAAAGACATCGTCTCCCGGCTGCCGTTTGAGATAGAACGATAGAGGGAGGAGCGCCATCATGAAGAATCTCGACAAAGAAAAACTCAAGAAATGGGCCTTGTGGTTTGCCGGTTATATCGTGCTGTTTCTGGTGATCGCGCTTGTCGTGGCGCACATGCGGCATCTCCCCTACAGACCAAATGTGATCCAGACCTTGGTCGCCGCGCTTTTATGTTCGCTTGCGACTGTATATATACCGAGATTGTAAGCCATACTACAAGATAGAGGGTTGGTCTGCAAAAATTTTGAAAAATCTAAAAATTTTTGCATTTCAGCCCCTTTTTTTATTGTTTTTTCCTATATTTTTATGATATTCTTTCAGTAAGAGAACTATGAGAACGCATAAGCGTCTCTGAAAGGAGGAGAACAGGCATGTTAAAAGATATTTTTGCTGCTATTGCGGTCGTATTTAACGCGATCCCGATGGCCATGTTCTCGCTGTCCTACGGCTTTGCTGCGTTCCCCACGGCGCTCGGCTTTATTGTCGGCGGTCTCGGCATGATCCTTACACATCAGATCGCGCCGATCTCACTGCAGGCAGAGAGTATCGTGCTCGCGGGTACTATCAGTAAAGACCGCAACGAACGGCTGAACATCATTTTCTTCAGTGGTATCGTCATGGTGATCCTGGGCCTTTGCGGCGTACTGACCAAGACGATGGACTTCATCGGACCCTGTATCTTGAGCGCTATGCTCGCCGGCGTCGGCCTGATGCTGGCGAAGGCCGGATTTGACATGCTCAAGCAGAACAGACTGGTGGCCGGTGTTTCCATGGCATCCGCACTGCTCACCTATTTTGTCTTCACCAAGAATGACCTGATCTGGACGATCGCGGTATCTGTCGTTGTCAGTACGATCGCCCACCTGATCAGAGCCAAGGTGACCGGTGACATGGGTGACACGCTTCAGGTCGATATGAGCAAAGAAAAGCTCATCCCGCTCAAGCTGACTGTCAACCCGCATGTTATCCGCAGCGTCCTGGCTGTGTGTACACTCCAGATCGGCGGTAACATCGCCTACGCGACGATCACCGCGGGTCTTGCCGGAAGCAAGGCCAACGTCGATGCGATCACCGTCTATTCCGGCTTGGCTGACTCGGCCAGCTCGTTCTTCGGCGGCGGCCCGGTCGAGGCTATCATCAGCGGTACGGCGGTTGCTCCGCATCCGCTTGTCGCAGGTCTGATCCTCGTCGCGATCGTGGCAGCTATCCTGCTGACCAGAACGATCACAAAGATTGCCAAGTACATCCCGGCACAGACGATCTCCGGTTTCCTGTTCACGCTCGGTGCATTCGCCGTCTTCGCGACAGATGCTCCGGAAGCGCTGTCTCTGGATCCGATCGTCGGTTCTGTCGTCATCATCGTCACGAGCTTCTCCGATCCGTTCATCGGTATGGTGGCCGGACTTGTCCTGAAGTATGTGATGAAGTTCTTCGGCGGTTGATCGGAAGAAAAAGCAATACAAAACGCCCTCCTTTACGGAGGGCGTTTTTATACATGAAACGTTCGTTAAGCGTTGCAGCGTATACTGAAGAAGAACGTTTACAAAAATTGCGAACTATATGACAATTTGCTATGATACATAGCATCAAAGAGTTCACAAAAGCTAAAGGAGAGCGGCGATGAGCGATATAGAGATGAAAGTACTGGTCCTCAACTGCGGCAGTTCATCACTCAAGTATCAGATGCTGGACATGTCCGATGAGAGCGTGGTCGCTAAAGGGCAGGTCGAACGTATCGGACTGGACGGTACGAAGATCAAACACGAGCGATCCAGCGACAAGGCGATCTACGCCAATACGATCGATGCGAAGGATCACAGGGAATGTATCCGTCTGGTGCTCGACCTTCTGATCTCACCGGATTACGGCGTGCTTAAAAGACTGGACTGCATCGATGCGATCGGACACAGGTTCGTCAATGCCGGCGAGCATTATTCAAACAGTGTGATTATTGACGATCAGGTGCTGGAGACACTGGAGACGCTGACCGATCTCGCACCGCTTCACAACCCGGCTTCACTGTCCGGTATCCGCGCCTGTCAGGAGATGATGCCGGGCGTGCCGATGACTGCTGTGTTCGACACGGCTTTCCATCAGACGATGCCGCCGGAGTCCTATATCTATCCGATCCCTTACGAATACTATGAGAAATACGGTATCCGCCGCTACGGATTCCACGGCACGAGCCATAAATATGTCGCCCAGCGCGCGGCGTCCATG
Source organism: uncultured Eubacteriales bacterium (assembly GCA_900313775.1). Taxonomy (GTDB): domain Bacteria; phylum Bacillota; class Clostridia; order Lachnospirales; family Lachnospiraceae; genus RUG842. Next base: position 3,190 of record OMSP01000049.1, on the reverse strand, counting down.
CTCAAGAGAGACCTGTCAGATTTGAAACTCCTTACCTGTCATCTCGGCAACGGCGCTTCTATCTGCGCGATCAGAAACGGCAAAGTGTTTGACACGTCTATGGGGTTTACTCCTCTTGCCGGACTCGCGATGGGCACCCGCTGCGGTAATATTGATCCGTCGATCATCTTCTACATCGCGGAAAAGGAAAACCTGTCGATGGAGGAGATCGATAATATCATGAATACCAAGTCCGGTATTCTGGGTATCTCCGGTGTTTCATCGGATTTCCGGGATGTGGAAAAGGCGGCCCATGAAGATGTTGAGCGTGCGATTACGGCACTGCGGGTCTATGTCCACCGCGTGAAACATTATATCGGGGCCTATATCGCGCTGCTGAACGGCGTGGACGCGATCGCTTTCACCGCCGGCGTTGGCGAGAACGACGCGCGCATGCGCTCGATCATTTGTAAAAACCTGTACAACTTGGGGATCATGCTTGACGAGGAAAAGAACGCCGTCAATACAAGCGCGGCGATCATTTCAGAGGAGGACTCCCGCGTCCGGATCTTGTATGTACCGACAAATGAGGAACTCATGATCGCCCGCGATACGGTCGGACTGGTTTCGTTCGGTACTGACAATGCTGATATGGAATGGCAGCCGTTGTCCGGAGACGATTAATACCTGTGAAAAAAGACAAAGAGAAGGGGCTTGATTACAAGCCCCTTTTTATTATGCTTAAGCTCTTTCAAGTGCCGCTCCGATAAACCCGATAAACAGCGGGTGCGGCTTGTTCGGACGGCTCTTGAACTCCGGATGATACTGGACGCCGACATAGAAGGGACGGTCGGAGAGCTCAATGGTCTCCACCAGTCGGCCGTCGGGCGAGATACCGCTCAATGTCAGACCGGCTTCTGTCAGCGCGTCCCGGTATTCATTGTTGAATTCATAGCGATGGCGGTGGCGCTCGCTGATCTGGAGCTGCACGCCGATATTCGGTGCCGGTCCGTAGCAGCGCTCCATCGTCGTATTTGGTGTGATGATGCAGGGGTAAGCTCCCAGACGAAGCGTACCGCCCTTGTCGATCTCATCGTTCTGTCCGGGCATAAAGTCGATGACCTTGTTCGGGCAGTCCGGATCAAATTCTCTCGAGTGAGCGTCAGTGATGCCGGCGGCATAGCGCGCGAATTCGATGGCTGCGATCTGCATGCCGAGGCAGATACCGAAGTAGGGGATATCATGCTCTCTGGCGTAGCGTGCAGCCAGGATCATGCCCTCGATCCCCCTGTCGCCGAACCCGCCCGGCACCAGGATGCCGTCGAGTTCTCCAAGGATTTTGTCTGCATTTTTCTCTGTCAGCTGCTCCGAGTCGATCCACTCTATACCGACATCCGCGTGATGGTGATATCCGGCGTGATGCAGAGCTTCCACGACCGAGAGATAGGCGTCGTGGAGCGCGGTATATTTACCGACCAGCCCGATCTTAACCTTCTTGTTGAGGGATTTGATGCGCCCGACCAACTCTGTCCATTCGGTGAGATCGGGATCCGGCGCGTCGATCCCCAGACGCCGGCAGACGACGGACGAAAAGCCTGATTTCTCGAGCATCAGAGGTGCCTCATACAGCACCGGCAGAGTCATGTTTTCAATGACACAGTCCGATGTCACGTTGCAGAAAAGAGCGATCTTGTCGAAGATCGAAGGTTCGAGCGGCTCGTCGCAGCGCAGTACGATGATATCGGGGTTTACTCCCATGCCTTGCAGCTCCTTGACCGAATGCTGAGTCGGTTTGGATTTATGTTCATCCGAGGCTCTCAGATAGGGGACGAGACAGACGTGGATGAACAGGCTGTTCTCGCGCCCGACTTCGAGGGAGATCTGCCGTACCGCCTCGATAAACGGCTGGGACTCGATATCGCCGATCGTGCCTCCGATCTCAGTGAGCACGACATCGGCGTCTGTCTTTTCGCCGACGCGGTAGACGAAGGACTTGATCTCATTGGTGATATGGGGGATGACCTGCACGGTCGAACCGAGATACTCGCCGCGGCGCTCTTTGTTCAGCACATTCCAGTAGACCTTGCCTGTCGTCAGATTGGAGTACTTATTCAGGTCCTCATCGATGAAGCGCTCATAGTGGCCGAGATCCAGGTCGGTCTCGGCACCGTCCTCGGTGACATAGACCTCGCCGTGCTGGTAGGGACTCATCGTTCCGGGGTCGACGTTGATATAGGGGTCGAGTTTCTGTGCCGCCACCTTCAGTCCGCGCATTTTCAGCAGCCGCCCGAGAGAAGCCGCTGTGATGCCTTTGCCGAGTCCGGACACCACACCGCCTGTGATAAATACATATTTTGTCATGACTGCAGTCCCCTTTCTGATGAGTCTGTTAGTTGCCGTGGTCTGTTCTCTCTATAAAGGAAAATGGCATCCCCGGTGCCTATACACCAGAGACGCCAGGTATGAAAACTATCAAAAAATATTTAATAACAAAACAAGAAAATTGTCAATATATTTCACATGCCCCAGGTTCATTTACGGATGCAGATAAGGATAAGCGGTAAATACATACGTACAAACCGCCGTTGAGCAGGACTTTTCAGAGGAAATTTACGGACGCAGATAAGGATAAGCGGTAAATACATACGTACAAACCGCCGTTGAGCAGGACTTTTCAGAGGAAATCTACGGACGCAGATAAGGAAAAGTGGTAAATGCGTCCGTACAAACCACCGGTGAGGAGGGCTTTACTGGAGGAATCTACGGATGCAGATAAGGACACAAGGCAGATGCATCCGTACAGACCGCCGGTGAGCAGGGCTTTTCAGGGGTCATTTACGGATGCAGATAAGGATAAGCGGTAAATACATACATACAAACCGCCGTTGAGCAGGACTTTTCAGAGGAAATCTACGGACGCAGATAAGGACACAAGGCAGATGCGTCCGTACGAACCGCCGACGAGGAGGCATTTACAGAGAAAATATACGGACACAAAGGATAGCACAAGGCAGGTGCATCCGTACGAATCGTCGGCGAGGAGGGAAAAGAGCTGCCGATATTCTCAAAAAGGCGCAATCGGGGTATAATAACCCGGTAAGAAACATGCAAAGACAGAGGTACAGATTATGGATCAGGAAAAGATCATCGTCATCGATTTCGGCGGACAGTACAATCAGTTGGTAGCAAGGCGCGTGCGCGAATGCCATGT
>OMSP01000052.1 GCA_900313775.1 uncultured Eubacteriales bacterium | reverse complement strand
TCGATGGCATAGTGATAGTCCCAACCGCTGCGGTCGGCATCCTGCAGCTCCGGCGGAATATCGCCGCGAAGCGCCATGACATTCTCCGTGCCGGCCTCATGCATCGCGCGGATCTTTTCATGGATCGTATCCTTGTCGGAAGAGACGCAGGTAAGATGCTCCAGTGTAGGCACGCCGTATTTATCCTTGATATTCTTAGCGATCTCCAGCGTGTATTTGCTGGTACCGCCTCCGGCTCCGTAGGTCACACTGATATAGGAAGGACGCAACGCGGCGATCTCCTCGGTCGCCTGCTGCACCTTCGATAAGTCTCCGTCCTTCTTTGGCGGAAACACTTCCATCGATAAATGCAGTTTATCCCCTTTTAAAAGTTCGTCCAGTCGCATATCGCGTCCCGCTTTCTATTTTTTCTTCTTATTGTAGAAGGTGTCCTCCATCGGAAGCTTCGTCCGAAGCACACCGTCTCTGGCATAATAAGCGCCGGCGATGGCAGGGGTACCGGGAATGGTCGTGATCTCTCCGACCCCCTTGGAACCGTAAGCAGTCTCCAACAGCTCGTTTTTCTCCACGTGGATCGCGTGGATATCCGCGATATCTGTGGCCCGGAGCAGTCCGAGCGTTCCGTATTTGGCCTTCGGTACGCAGTCCTCCAGGGGCCATTTTTCCGTCAGGGCATAGCCCATGCTCATCAGCACGCCGCCTTCGATCTGTCCGGACATCGACAGCGGATTGGTGACGCGCCCCGCATCAAACGCAGCATAGATATCGGTGACGCGTCCTTCCTCGTCAAGTACTGCGACATTGGTCGCATAGCCGTAGGCGATATGGCTCTTGGGATGCGGTTTGTCGGAACCCAACTTGTCGGTGGGCTCATAATACTCATAGGTGAACTCGCTTCCGTTGAGTTCGTCCAGATTGTCCTTGGTGACATGCGCGTCTACCATCGCGGCTTTCATCTTGATGGCCGCGCAGCGGATCGCCTCACCTGTCACTAGTGTCTGACGGGATCCCGAAGTAGTCCCCGAGTCCGGTGAGTTCTCCGTGTTGGCGATGCCGACTCTGATCTTGTCGATCGGCAGGTTAGTGGACTGAGCCACTTCCTGACAAAAGACGGTCTGGCAACCCTGGCCGAGATCCGAAGCGGCAATATAGATATATACAAATCCATCCTTGATGACGAGCTTCGCCCGTCCTTTGTCCGGCAGACCGACGCCGACACCTGCGTTCTTCATGGCGCAGGCTATGCCCACGCTGTCCTTGGGCGCCGCGTCGAAATATGGCTTGACAGCCATGAGCGTCTCTTTGAGGGCTGTCGATACATCTGCTATCTGACCGTTCGGCAGTTCTTTTCCCGGTTCGACCGCATTTCTGAAACGTATCTCCCACGGGCTGATACCGACCTTTGTGGCCAGGACATTGATCAGCGACTCGAGCGCAAACTGGCTCTGGCATACGCCGAAACCGCGGAAAGCCCCGGCAGGCGGATTGTTCGTATAGTATCCGTAGCCGCGAATGTCAGTGTTCTGATATACATACGGTCCGACACTGTGCGTGCAGGCGCGCTCAAGTACAGGTCCGCAGAGACTCGCGTAGGCTCCCGTATCGAAATTGATCTCGCAGTCGAGCCCGGTCAGGATGCCGTTTTCATCACAACCCAGTGTGAATCTTCCTTCCATCGCATGCCTCTTCGGATGCACCCGGAGAGATTCGTTGCGGCTGAGTTTCATTTTTACAGGACGGCCGAATTTGACTGCAGCGAGCGCAGACATATGTTGAGTAGTCACATCCTCCTTCCCGCCGAAACCGCCGCCGATCAGCTGATTCTCGACCACTACCCTCTCAGGTGTATCCTCCCAGCCGAACATATGCAGGACTTCATGCCTCGTGTCAAAGGCGCCCTGGTCAGTTGAAAGAATCTTGACTCCGTCCTTGTACGGGAAGGAGACTGCGCATTCTGGCTCAAGGAAAGCATGCTCGGTAAACGGCGTAGAGAAATCCGCCGTGACCGTGTATGCTGATTGCGCCAGCGCCTTCGCCGCATCACCGCGGACCACATGGCGCTGCTCGCAGAGATTGCCTCCCTCATGGATGGCCGGCGCGCCTTCCGCCCGCGCTTCATAGATATTTCTCACGGGCTCGAGTACCTCGTATTCTACTTCGATCTCTTCCTTGGCTCTTTCAAGGATGTAGGGCGTCTCCGCCACCACAAGACAGATCGCGTCTCCGACCATCCTGGTTGTGTCGCCCTCTGCGATCATCACGTCCCAATCCGGACGGATATGACCGACCTTGTTGCAGGGAACATCCTGAGCCGTCAATACACCCAAGACGCCCGGCAGAGACTCCGCTTTTTCTTTGTGGATCTTTTTGACGACAGCTCTCGGGTAATCGGAACGCACAGCGGACGCATAGACCATCGGCGGCATATCCGGCTCGACGACCGTACAGGCGCTGCAACTGTGCTCCCCATCGCGGTGAACTACGGTCCCGGCTTTCAGAGCACCCTTTTTGACTGCTTCATCGACCGCTTCCCGGCTCCAGCCGGCCAGCTCTGTGATGCGCTCGGGTTCATCCTCCGGCACGAAGTATTCCGGTCCGATATCGTCGGGGTATTTTCCGTAGCCGAGCACCTTTCTCCTGACATCGATGCGGAAGACGTTCTGTCCGACACCATATCTGGTCATATGCCCCGTGTTGTGGTAATGGGCGATGCCCGAGACGATCGCCGGATCATACTGTGTCCCGTATTCGGAGATATACTCATAATCGCCCGTCTGCTCTTCATGTGCGAACTGACTGACGAACTTGATCTCCTCGTCTCCGCGCAGAACTGCCGCAGCGCGGATGATCCCGGCGATTATCTTCTTGTATCCGGTACACCGGCAGATATTGCCGCGGATTGCTTTTTTGATCTCATCAATGGTCGGATCCGGATTCTGATCGATCAGAGCCTTGGCCGCCAAGACCATGCCCGGAATGCAGAAGCCGCACTGGACCGATCCGCAGGACCCGAAAGCAAAAACGAAGGCTTCCTTTTCCTCCTTGGAAAGGCCTTCGACTGTCAGTATATTCTTGCCCTCCGCTCTCGAGGTCTTTAACACGCATGCTTTCGTCGGCTTGCCGTCAACGATGACCGTACAGGTGCCGCAGGCGCCCTGAGAACAGCCGTCCTTGACAGAATACAGCTTCAGATCGTCTCTTAAATACCTGAGCAGGGGTTTGTCTTCTTCAGTTATTCTGGTAATGCCATTTACAGTAAATGTGTATGACATATCTGCTCTCCCTTTTGGATTGGGAATATCTCTTGGTCAATATATTATTATATCATAATATATGAAGAACTGTACCTAATATAAAAAGAGCCCGTGCAATGCACGGGCTCTTTCTGTATTACGGAGAAGGAGGGATTTGAACCCTCGCGCCGGTCTCCCGACCTACACCCTTAGCAGGGGCGCCTCTTCAGCCTCTTGAGTACTTCT
>OMSP01000087.1 GCA_900313775.1 uncultured Eubacteriales bacterium | reverse complement strand
CTCTCCAAATGACAAACGCTTTGCACACACAGCCGGCATACAGCATGGTCTGCAAGAAAAGCCTTGCCGCCGCGGGCTTTACTCACATTGATTTCTATCAGATCAGCCAGCCTTAGGGATTTCTTTCCCCTGGGAACCACAGTCAGCAGTATCCTCAGATAGTCTTCGTAGGACAATCCTCCCTCCTGATCGTCTGTTTCCCATTTCTCATCTATACTGCGATGAAGAGACAGAATACCGGCAGCTCCTACTTTCCAGCTTTGAGCAGTCTTTCTTGCCGCAATACGTTTGCCGGAGAGAAGGGCTCGGATCTCAGCCATCGATTCAGCATATGCCCAGGCATGCGTCAGGGCTTCTTCGATCACCGGCTCCGCCACAACACCTCCGACAGCAAGCGACAGAAATGCTGCGATCGTCTGCATCTCAGCTTGCTTGACGTTGTCATGTTTCAAATATGCCGTATTGACCGCCATGCGCATAGCCAGGATCCTGGTTGCTACTTCGTCCAGATTCTTTTTGTCTGAGTCTTTCCCTGCGATCAGATACTCCGCTTCATAAGCCGGCAAACGATCCGATTCGACGGCAGCATTGTCACAAACTTCTGTCAGGTACTGATCAAAAACCATATCATCTGCGAGACCACCTCCACCGTTCGATACAAATGTCCCTCTGCCGGTATACAGCTCCCGATGTGACGCACTGTTCGCTAAGTTTATCGTTCCACCGGATAATACGCGTCCGTGCGGCATGACAGTCTGTGCCAATGGAAGGCTGAATACCGTTATTATCTCCTCCAGCCCAGCGAAGGTTTCTCCCTTTACAGCATCCAATATCTGCTCTCCGACAGCCTGCTGCCAGAGGCATACATCGGCCTGATGCTCCGATATGGCCTGTTCAAGAGACTCTTCTTTTCTCTGCATATACAAAAGCGCTTGTTCGTAGATCATTTGTGCCTGATGATCGGTAAGCACTTGTATCCGGTCAACCGATATCTCCGATTCACCCCCGTAATAACGGATCCGGTCACAAACTCCCTTTTCTGCTGACTGCCCGATCCTTCCGGCATCATAGGCAAAGATATGATATTGCTCAAGCAGATCTGTATCATACTCGGCAAATACTGATTCGAGTGCCAGACTGGTCCTTGCCTTAGCTCTGTTTTTCCCTGTCTGAATAGCTGCGCTCTCACACAACGCGCCTACCAATGTGAGAATCAACAACAGCGTGAGGCTTAGAAAGACCGTGATGCTTGCTCGGATCCGGCACGCTTGGAATCCGGACAAAACCTGCTCAGATGCCTGCGCTCTCACTGGTGATCTTGGAAAAGATGGTCTGTACCAGAGCAATAAGCTGTGATTTGAATATCACCACCAGGGCGATCAGTACGACAAGTATGAGTATGATCTCGACGACGCTCACACCGCTTTCATCCAGACATAATTGCATTTTCTGTTTAAGCATTTCCAACATTTTTCTCTCCTTTCTCTATACCTGCATCGATAAAAACGCCGGAACCATCACCGCCATCAGCACAATGGCAAGCAGTATCAGCATCGGCATCAGAAGCTTGATCTGCGCCTCTTCTCCTTTTTTCTTGGCATCCGCTTTGCGTTTTTCGAATGTATTCTGCGCATCTCGGGCCAATTGATCCGCCAGACCGCCGGATCCATGTCTCAGATTCTGAGCCAGAAGATTTCCCAGTCGCTCAAACCGCATACTGCCGCACATATGTCCAAGGTTAAGATAGACTTCCTCCTGCGTCACTCCGGCTTCCATCTGATGAATACCGGCGGTCAGAGCTTCGTATGCCGGGCGCGTTCCCTGACTGTTACGCCTTCTCTCATAGTCTTCTGTAATCATTACAAGAGCTCTTCGGCTGGTAAGCCCTGCCCGCAGCAGGAGTGAGAGTGTCATAACAATGACCGGATAGTCAGTCTCCACCATCAGTGAACGCTTTTTCTCCTGTCTCTTTAGTGATTCTCTTTTTTCCTCAAATAAGGCAACCGCACAGACTACACCGATGAGAAGAACCAGATAACCGCTTTTCCCCGTTTTCTTCTTCCAATGGATCGTTTTTCCCCCAACCATGGTTGGCAACTGCACTCTCTTAGCCGTTTCATGTTGACTATCAGCCTGTTTGACCATCGCTTTCACCATAGCCAGGTAAGAAGAGCGGTCCTCCAATTCGCGCGGAAAGATTGTGATCTTATAAATTACTTCCTCCCTTGTTTTTCCGCAGGTCAACTGAGCGGTGAGTGTGAGAGGAGACCCCTCTTCATCGACAGCGGAATAATCGATCTGCCCTTCTCCGTTCATCACGTCATAGCGGTCTTGTCTCCATTCG
>OMSP01000247.1 GCA_900313775.1 uncultured Eubacteriales bacterium | reverse complement strand
TCTGTTCTCATATCCGTGACCGGTATCGGTAGCCTCAACGTATTGTCTTTTGTCTGTCATTTACGCCGCCTCCTTTCCGGTCTTTTTACCGCTGCTTTTTTTCTTGGGTCTGATCTTTCCCGCCAGCGCTGCGATTCTGGCTTTAATAGTCGGATTGTAGGTGCATATCATGACCACGATCAATACGATCGCGTATGTCAGCATTCTGTAATCTGCAAACTGTCTGAGCGCTTCAGGAAGTACCGTAAGCAAAGCAGCAGCGATCATTCCGCCCCAGATATTACCGATGCCGCCGAGAACGACAAACACAAGGATCAGCACAGATGTATTGACATTGAACTTAGCCGGTGCCATTGTGCTGTAGTTCTGTCCGAACATGCAGCCCGCCATTCCGGCAAGGGCAGCGCTGATAACGAACGCCGTGAGTTTGTATTTCCTCACATTGAGTCCGATCGATTCGCCGGCTATGCGGTTATCTCTGATCGACATGATCGCTCGTCCCTGCTTGGAGTTCTTTAGATTCAAGACAACAAACAGGGTGAACGCTGTCAGAAGCGCAGCCGAGGTGAATGATGCTGTCTTGTCAACACCGGTGGCTCCGATAGCGCCTGTAATGATCCTGCCGGAAGTCTCCACGCCTTCGATCGTATGGTTGAAGGCAAAGCGAAGCCTGCCGTTAGTATCAAGACCAAAATACAGTACATTCATAAGGTTTCTGACGATCTCGCCGAAAGCCAGTGTCACGATGGCCAGATAATCACCCCGCAGCCCGAGGATCGGTATGCCGATGATAAATCCGGCTATACTGGCCACGAAAGCCGCCGCGATCAACGCTATGATCAGCCTGAGCCATCCTGCGGATATGCTCTCTTCCAGGATTCTGCTCACCAGGATCCCGGTAAAAACTCCGACAGCCATAAACCCGGCATGTCCGAGTGAGAGCTCGCCGGAAAGACCAACCACGAGGTTGAGAGCTATGGCCAGCGACATGTATACACAGATAGGGACAAACTGTCCCTGAAGGTTACGCCCGATCAGCCCTGTTGCCGCGCCAAGCTGAAGCAGTATATAACCGACTATCAGGATGCCGTATGAGATGATCGCTTCTCTTTTATACTGATTACTGCCTTTGGCAGCGCCTTTAAGCCCTTTGGCATTGATTGATTTCTTAAGTCTGTCTGCCATGGCCCACCTACACTTTCTCGTTGATCTTCTTGCCGAGCAGACCTGTTGGCCTGATAAGAAGAACAATTATAAGACAAGCAAAAACGATCGCGTCAGCAAGTTCTGAGGAAATATATGCTCTCGAAAAGATCTCTATGATCCCCAGTATAAGTCCTCCAACCATCGCACCCGGAATGGAACCGATACCACCAAACACAGCAGCTGTGAATGCTTTGATGCCGGGCATTGCGCCTGTTGTAGGCATCAGCACCGGATAAGCAGAGCACATAAGAACGCCGGCAATCGCCGCTAAACCTGATCCTATAGCAAAAGTCAGCGATATAGACTGGTTTACATTGATACCCATCAACTGCGCTGCGCCGTTGTCTTCCGATACCGCACGCATCGCTTTACCGGCTTTGGTCTTGCTGACAAAGAGCGTCAGCGCGATCATGATGATAATATTAGCGATAATGGTAAAGAGCGACTCAGGTGTGATCGTAAGAGATCCGTTCGCAGCATGGATCGTCTTGAACCCTTTGAAAAGGCTGGTGAACATTCTCGGATCGGCGCCCCACAGAAGCAACGCTGCATTCTGCAGGAAATATGATACACCGATCGCTGTGATCAACACGGCCAGAGATCCTGTTCCTCTGAGCGGACGGTATGCAAGTCTCTCTATAATAATGCCGAGCACCGTACATGTAGCAATGGCAATAAGAAGTGATATCCATGCATTCATGCCGGCGTGATTTGTAAGAAGGAAAGACACATATGCACCGACCATGATGATATCACCATGCGCGAAGTTAAGCATCTTGGATATTCCGTAGACCATGGTATATCCAAGCGCTATGATAGCATATACGCTTCCCAGACTAAGGCCAGAAATCAAACTGTTTAGAACGCTCATAATCTGTTTCCTTTAATATCGATATAGGGGTGCTGCGCCAGATGCAGCACCCCTTTATCAACGTAATTGTCATCACTCAGTCATACAGAAATTACTGCTCAACGTATTTACCGTCCTGAATGATACAGACCTTCGGAGTCTTGTCAACTTCACCGGCCTCATTCCACTTCATGGACTCAGCTGTAAGTCCGGAAGCGGTGAAATCACCTGTGAAGACTTTGATCATGGCTTCGCAGATATCTTCCATGGAAGCATCAGCGTCAAGGCCTGTCTTCTGATATGCATCATAGATGGCATATACGCAGTCATAAGCATCAGCAGCAAACTGAATCGGTGTCTCACCGTAAGCATCTTCGTATTTCTTTACGAATTCCTTGATGTTCTCATCTTCAGAATAAGGTGTGAACGGTGTCAGGAGGAGTACTCCCTCAGCGAGAGAAGCGTCAAATCCGTCAGCGCCAAGGATTCCGTCCATGCCATCGACACCAAAGTATGTCGGAGCATAGCCGATCTGAGCAGCCTGTGTCATGATATTGGCAGCCGGTGCATAGTAGATCGGCAGGAACAGCAGATCAACGCCCGCATCCTTCATGGTATTCAGCTGGGCCTTGAAGTCTGTGGTCTCGTCTGTGAATGTAGCTTCTGTGACCTTCTTTCCGCCATCCTCGTACTCGCTCTTGAACTTATCGCGAATACCTGAAGAATAGTTGTCAGCATTGTTGTAGATGATACCGACAGTCTTGTCAGCGAAATGCTCTTTGATATAATCAGCGGAAGCAATTCCCTGGTTCGGGTCGGAGAAGCAAAGCTGGAACACATTGTCATTGTCTTCAGTGACAGCCGGGCCGGAAGCAGACGGTGTCAGAGCAAATGTTCTGTTCTCAAAAGCTTCTGCTGCTACAGCTGTACAGGGAGTTGTAGTAACTGATCCGACAAGGATCTGCATGCCGTCGTCAACCAGCTTGTTGTAAGCGTTGACTGACTTCTCAGCATCATGCTCGTCATCCTGCCACATCCACTCAAGCTGAAGGCCGTCGGGATTAGCTTCGTTGATTTCCTTGACCGCAAGCTCCCCGCCGTTCTTAACTGCAAGTCCGTATAAAGCAGCCGGTCCTGTGGACGGTCCGATACCGCCGATCTTGAGGACTCCTGCGCCATCAGCGTCACCGCTGTCAGAACTTCCGGAGCCGCCGCAGCCTGCCATCAGCGCCATGGTCATAGCCATTACTGCTGCAAGAGCAACTAATTTCCTGAGTTTCATATGATTTCCTCCTTTAATTAATAAAAATTTTATAAATACACCCAGATTAGAGTTAATATTAGCATAATAATTTGTTTACTGTCAATATTACCGCCCCGTAAAATAGCGCGTCGCAGCCTCGAAAATCCGACTGTCGTAGCGGCCCGGAACATTCCTGTACAGATACCTGCCAATGCGCTCGCTGTGCCCCATCTTACCGAGCACACGTCCGTCCGGTGATGTGATCCCTTCAACAGCCAGGACCGACCCGTTCGGATTGGACCGGATATCCATGGTCGCTTCGCCGTTTCCGTCTACATATTGAGTTGCGATCTGACCGTTCTCTGTCAGCTTGCTGAGCCACTCATCATTGGCCAAAAACCGCCCTTCTCCGTGAGAGACCGGGACATGATAGACATCACCGGCAGCGGTAAGCGACAGCCACGGTGAGCGGTTTGTGACGATCCTGGTGCGCACGATGCGCGACTGATGACGACCTATTGTGTTGAAAGTCAGAGTCGGACATGTCTCATCCGTATCGACGATCTTTCCGAAGGGTACGAGTCCGAGTTTGATCAATGCCTGGAATCCGTTGCAGATACCGAGCATCAGCCCGTCCCGCTGCTCAAGAAGCTCTGTGACAGCATCGCGTACCGCTTCATTGCGGAAGAAAGCCGTGATAAACTTGCCGCTCCCGTCCGGTTCATCTCCACCCGAAAAACCACCCGGAATAAAAACAGCTTCGGAAGCGCGGACTGCCTGCGCGAACCGCGAGGCACTCTCCTCTATCTCCTGCGCCGAACGGTTGAGTATCATAAACTCCTCGGCTTCGGATCCGCCGGCACGCACAGCATTGGCGCTGTCGAACTCGCAGTTGGTCCCGGGGAAAACAGGGATAAGGATGCGGGGCTTTCTGTCTGCTGTCAGGACGGCCGGTGCCTGTATACGGCTGTCTGCCTCCTGAGTGTTGACGCAGAAAAGCGTATCGACCGGCTGCTCATATCCGGTCTCCAGGGGATATACGTCTGCCAGCGTCTCCTCCCAGGTCCTCAGCAGAGCGCTCAGCTCATATTTGTCACCGCGGCAGCAAAGATACCGTTCATCCTGTGTCCTGCCCAGAAGCCGCACGCGGACCGGATGCCCGGTTTCTCGTCCATACTTGATAAGAAGCTTTGAAACTGTCTCTTCGTCATCGATCTCCGCTATAAAAGAGCCGCAGCGCCGACTGAAGATATCCTCCATAGATATGCTGTCTTCATAGGCAAAACCGATCCCGTTGCCGAAACACATCTGCATGACAGCGCCGGCAATACCGCCTGCCGCAGGCGTCATGCACGCCTTCACATGTCCTTCTTTATTCAGTTCCTCAACGAGTTTAAAAGCAGCTTTCAACCCTTCCTTATCCGGAAGCTCCCATCCTTCTCTCTCATTCTTGATCGGTTCTATCACGACCGTCGGATGTCCGCTCCGCTTGAACTCCGGTGATATGATCTCCTCTGCCTGGCCGGTCGTCACTG
>OMSP01000040.1 GCA_900313775.1 uncultured Eubacteriales bacterium | reverse complement strand
TCATAGTGGATCCTCCTTATGCTGTAAACAGACAGATCTATGATCGTATGCTTCTGCTACGATAGATTATTTACCGTATTTTCTGGCATATTTGTACAATACTCTGGCATTGGAAAAGCGCTGCTTGTCTGAGTTTGATCCCAGATTGACAACATAATACACTTTGTTATTGGCCTTATAAATGGATGCCAGACAGGTGCCGGCAGCGCTGGTGGTGCCTGTCTTGGCGCCCAGCAGTGCGCGGATGGGCAGATTCTTGGCGCTGTACCATCTTGTCAGTAAACGCTTGTTGCGGCTTCCGCTCGTGAGATTATGCATATAGACGCTTTTCCGGCAGCTGTCTTTTTTGAATCTTTTCCCGAATTTTCTGTGAAGCGCTCTGAGCAGGATCGCCTGGTCTTTCGCTGTCGTATAATGGCCTTTCCCGGCCAGACCTGACGCATCTTTATATCGTGTGTTCTTCATGCCTAAAGCAGATGCTTTGGCTGTCATCTTTTTTGCGAACTTTGCCTCGCTTCCGCCCAGATAGTCTCCGATCGCCTCTGCCGCATCATTGGCGGAAGACACGCAGACAGCGCGCGTCATCTCCCCGAATTTAAACCAGTCCCCGACGCGGCCTCCGGTGGCTACCAGCCTGAAATACGTGCCGGCCCTGTAGGCGTTTTTTGTTATTCTGATTCTCTTATTGAATGGGGTTTTGCTCTCATACGCAAGATAGAGCGTCATGAGTTTGGTGACGGAAGCCTGCGAGCATCTCTGACTGCCGTTTTTCGTGTACAGGATATTGCCGTCCTGATCCATCACGACGGCGCGCTTACAGGACAGCTTCAGTTTGACCCTGTTGGCCGCGATGATCCTGACTGTCTTCGAAGCGGCAGCCTGATATTTCATGACGGTAGTCGTCACCTGACCTGTCGTATTGTCGATGACGGCATCACTGACAGTTGTCTCAGGAACATAAAAACGCCAACTGGTATAGGTGGCTTTCTTCCATTCCGCCGGATAAGTCACCTTGACGGACTGGGGCGCATCCTGGACGTTCAGACTGTATGTCATCGCGTTGACCCACTTTTTATTCTTCGAGTCATAGCGCTGCAGATACAGTTTTCTTCCCTGAGGATGTGTGACTGAAATACCATCCTTGATGGTGGCGGAGATCGAGTAATTGTGCTTCTTTTCAACCCCGGAGAAAGCTGTCTTGACGATCTTTGTTTTTGTGATTGGTTCCGGGACTGTCGTCTCTTGTGTCCCCGCAGGCACAGCTGTTTCTTCTGCCCGAGTGTACTGCGGCATGACCGCACACAGGCAGAAGACCAGAAAGAAAATAACAACCCTTTTGTAGAGTAAATTCCTCATAGTTTACAACTAAAGCTCAAAAAGATCCGGTTACTCGTCTTCTTTCTTGTTGAGGCGTTCAGCAAAATCAGCCAGCACTTCAGATATCTTGATCTGCTGCGGACAGACTTCCTCGCAGCTCCGGCACTGCAGGCAGGCCTGAGGCCGCTTGTCTTCCGGCAGCGTGCCGAGCACCATTGGCGCAATGAAACCGCCGCCGGTCATTTTGTGTTCATTGTACAGATACATCAGGCGTGGAATGTCCAGTTCCTGAGGGCAATGACTCGTACAGTAATGGCAGGCAGTACAGGGAACTGTCCCGTCAGAAAGCATCTTTTCAGCAATTGAAAGAAGGGTCTGCGTTTCCTCCTCATTCAGCTTCTTCTCTTCCTCAAAAGTCTTCAGATTGTCGCGCAGCTGCTCCTCATTTGACATGCCCGAGAGGATCATCGTGACAGACGGAATGCTCTGAAGAAAACGAAATGCCCAGGCAGGAATGCCCTCATCCGGACGTAAACTCTTAAGTCTCTGCTCATCTTCCCCGGCGAGCTTGGCCAGCTTCCCGCCGCGCACCGGCTCCATTACCCAGACCGGGATACTCCACTGATCAAGCAGCTCG
This sequence comes from uncultured Eubacteriales bacterium, assembly GCA_900313775.1. Taxonomy (GTDB): domain Bacteria; phylum Bacillota; class Clostridia; order Lachnospirales; family Lachnospiraceae; genus RUG842. The sequence goes on along the minus strand of OMSP01000040.1, from coordinate 2,613 downwards.
ACCTTCTCTTTCCCCTTCTGAAGGATCCAGTCAAGATAATTGATCTGAAGCTGGCAGAACTCCATGTCCTTGCCATAGGCGTCAAGAAAGCGCGTGAGTACATCCATATCACCGTGACAGGAAAAACCAAGATGTCTGATCCGGCCGTTTTTCTTCTGTTCCATGAGATAGCTGTAAATGCCGTATTTCTCATCATCAAGATAGGCGTCTATATTCATTTCACAGACATTGTGGACCAGATAAAAATCGAAATAATCCATCTGCAGCTTCTCCAGCTGCCGCTCAAAAATCTCTTCGACCTTGTCCCAGTTGGCGGGGTCATAACCCGGAAACTTGGTGGCGACATAGAAGCTGTCTCGCGGATAGCGTGCGAGCGCCCGGCCTGTGACGAGTTCCGAATTCTCACCGTGATAGCCCCATGCCGTGTCATAATAGTTGATGCCCTGCTCCATCGCCAAATCATATATGCGCTGGGCGGCTGCCTCGTCGATACGGCTGTCATCACCCTCTATGACCGGCAGACGCATCGTGCCCAGACCAAGCGCTGAGAGCTTTAAGCCCTGAAACTCTTTATAAATCATGTATTTCCTCCCGTTTTATTCATTCCTTGATATGCTTAATTATACCTGTCTTTCACGGTTGTGTCATCCTAATGATCACTCCGCTCATCAGTTCTTCCGGCACTTACCGATCTGATCAGATAATAGATCCCGTAACAGAGAAACACCCCCGTGACAGTGATTAGAGCGTATCCGACATAATAACCGGTCCCGTAACCGAATACCTCTGCCAGAGCGACCAGAGGCGAACCGGGTGACGGTCCGGCCAGAAAGCCGAAATTCATGTGAAAATGCTTATCAAAGGGGATGATACATGCGGCATAGACAGCCAAATAGATAACGGGTATATACCAACGCCTGACGGATGGTGTGATGAGTCCGATAATGATTGCGTGCAACGCATAGGCGATGATAAAAACATGTGCCAGAAAACAGGTGATACTCATAATGGAAAGCGGCGCATATTCGGTCCAGTTAGGATAAAGCATCGCGGCGATCGCTCCTATGATCCCGGGACAAAACAGGAGCTCCCCCAAGATCCGATTCGGCCGGAAGGTATGGATAATCACCATATAGGAGGAGATCGCACAGATATGAAGTGGTAATGCGTTGATCCCGTAGGTCCCGATATGCATCCTGTGGACGCATTCCGCAAAATGGAAGAATATCACAGCCACTGCCAGCCACCGGCTGATGCGCAGATTCGTCTCCCGATCCGCTATTCTGCCGGCCACAGCCGCAGCCGCGACAATGACAGCCGATGAGATCAGCCACCATATATGTGCCGCTTCAAATAAAGAAAAACCTTTCATAGGCTGCAATACAATACAGTTTCAATCAGTATTGTGTGATAATGCCGGATCCACATCCTGTATTCCGGGACTAATTGGTGTATAAACCGGGGGATCTCGACAATATCTTCAGGATTATGATAAATGCAGACAGCCAATTTCGGCTTGTCGCGCAAAATGGTCTGTTTAGCTCCCTCAAGAGCCTGCCTCTCACTTCCTTCAAGATCATATTTGATATATGTTACACGCTCATTTCCCACGATCGAATCCAATGGCACACCTTGTACAGGTCCGTTTCCGGAATACACATTGGACGAAGAGTCGCAAAGATTGATACGCAGGTTTTCTTCCCTGCTCCAAAGCGCGCTCTGATGCCATTCGATATTCTCGAGTTTTTGCGCCTTGACCGCTTCTGTATAAGGTATGATCGGTTCAAAGGCAAATATCTTCTTATACCCTTTTTTGGCCCAGCGCACAAACGATCGTGAAGTTTCCCCTGTATAAGCGCCTCCGTCAACAAAAACCTCATCCTCTTCCGGCTCGAACAGATCGAAGTATTGATCTGTGTTGCCGGCCGATATATTGCCGTATTGAGGAAAGTATATCTGCCGGTCCGGAATGCCTATCTCATGCAGCCGATCGCGAATGGCTTCCTGAAAACGTATAGACGATATCACAATAAGCGTTTTCTCTGTTAAATACGTTCTCAGATCATCGGGACCGATCACCTCAGCTCCAAAGAAATCTGTTCCTTTCAGATCGGGATTACCGTCACAAACGTAAAGGACCGGCATACTGCACATTCTCAGGACCTTCATGTTGACTCTTCCGTCAGCACCCGCTCCGTAAAGGATCAGCTGTGAACATCCGCTCCTTTTTAGCGCATCTTCCAGTTCATAGCAGCGCCAACCGTCAGATTTCCATGTACTGACATGATCGACAAAGTCTTTCTTGTCACCGAACATTCTTGTGCTCAGCGTGGAGTTGAAAATCTCGTTGGAGAGTTCATCCTCAAAAGAAAGACCGTATAATTTATGATATGGTAATTTCAGATCTGCATTCAATTCCCTTCACCTCTGTTTGTGTTTCAATTATAGCTTTCTTTGATGGCCATGACAAATGAAGGCATACAGAAATAGAAAAGCGCGAACCATCGAATGATGATTCGCGTCTGTTTCTGCCGCAGGCCGGAATCGAACCGGCACGGGTATCACTACCCACGGGATTTTAAGTCCCGGGCGTCTACCAGTTCCGCCACTGCG
>OMSP01000030.1 GCA_900313775.1 uncultured Eubacteriales bacterium | reverse complement strand
CAGCCTCGTCGGCTTGTAGCGGACTGCCTTGGCCAGAGCCAGACAGATAAACCGGAAAAATCCTGAGCGACCCATCGCTTCAACCATGATCATCATACCCATCAGGAATATGATCGTCGCCCAGTTGATCCCGCCGTTATCAGTCGTCCCTTTTCCGGCCTCATACCAGAACGATCCTTTGACAAGATCGCTGACAGAAAGGACATGCCATGCCGTAGCAGTACTGTGCATGCACAATAAAAAAACGATCATGATCGTCGCCAGGGCTGCTAAGACGGTTGCCTGGTGACGTTCAATGACCTCTGTGATGATCAGCACAAACATGGCCACAAAGATAACGATGGCCATGATCTGCGATAAACTCATTTAAAACCCTTCTTTCCTAAACTGCAGGAAAGCATCAACCTGCTTTGTGTTTACGACTTGATGCTTACATATACCCCCTGACCTTTGCCGCCCTTGATCTCCAGCGACTTAAAGTCGTCGACAAACTCTTTGAGATACTTATACTGCTTGCCTCCTTTGTGGTTATAATAACGCACATCGAAGTTTTTATAAAAGCGCTGCAATTCATTGCCGATCTGACCGAGGTCGGTCGGCTTTCCCTGATCATCGTTTTCCATGATGATCTGTTTGATCTTTTCCTCAACGGCTTTCTTGCTGGGTGTGTTGCCGCTCTTGGAGGCATCCGCCGCCGCCGTGCTGTCCGCCTTGTCGTCGCCTTTCTTTTCCTCTTTGGCGGCCTGTTTAGCCAGCACATCGATATAGACGTATTTGTCGAAGGCGTTCTCCAGGGCTTCCGTAGCCTTGTCGGACTCGCCCATACCGATGACCATGACACCGGCCTCCTGAAGCCTTCTGGCCAGTGACGTAAAATCACTGTCCGATGATACTATGCAAAAACCGTCTACATTTCCGTTGTACAAAATATCCATCGCATCGATGATCAGAGCGGAATCCGAGGCGTTTTTGCCCTTCGTGTTGTTGATCTGCATCATTGCCTTCAGAGAATTCTTGCCGATCTGTTTCTCCCACTTCGTTCGTACGATCCTGTCCCAGCTTCCGTAGATCCTCTTATAGGAGCATACTCCGTACTGCTCCACTTCTTCCATGATATAATCCGCGTACTGCGCCGAGATATTCTCAGCGTCGATCAGCAGCGCGAACCTTTTTTCCTGTGTCATATTGTTTCCCCCTTGTACAAACGGCCCATGGCCGTCATATCCTGAAATTACCGTTTAATCATAGCACAACTGCCATTTTCCCGCAAAATCATACCAGATCGTGAAGCTTCGGAAAGATACGCAGGCTCCGCTCCAGCGTCCCGGTCAGCTTGGCGATCGTGATGCCGTAATTGGTAAACGGAACGCCGCTCTCCTGCGCGGCGTGCATTCGTGCCAGCACCTCGCGCTCAGTCAGCATACAGCCGCCGCAGTGCAGGATCAGGTCGTAGGATGAGAGATCTTCCGGGAACTGCTTGCCGGAAGCCGTCTCATAAACAAAGTTACGTCCTGTTGCCTTCCTAAGCCAGTTGGGCAGCTTGACTGTTCCGATATCATTGCACTGTCTGTGATGGGTACACCCCTCCGCGACCAGGATCCGCGCGCCCTCCTTCAGTTCATCGATCGCCGCCGCACCGGCAACTGCCTCCTCTAAAAAGCCTTTGTAACGGGCCAGCAGGATCGAAAACGAAGTAAGAGGCACACGATCCGGTACGATCTGTGACACGATCTCGAACGCCTGAGAATCGGTGATGACGATTGCCGGATCCTCCTTCAGCGCAGCCAGTGCAGCGGTCAGTTGCGTCTCCTTTGTCGTTACCACGATCGCATCTGAATCCAGGATATCGCGGATCGCCTGGACCTGCGGCAGGATCATCCGCCCCTTGGGAGCCGACTCATCTATCGGAGTGACCAGCACGACTACATCCTCTGCCCCTATAGAATCTCCGACAAGCTTGAGTTCTGTCTGTTTGGGAGCAAGTCTGCCGAGCATCTCCTTGAGTTCGTTAATATGAAGACCTGTTACGGCACTTGCCCAAATCTCGCACTCCTTGGTCCCGGGAATGGTCGTGAGCTGATCCGCTTTGTTGTGTACGATCACGCAGGGGATATCTTTCTCCCGGATGATACGCAAAAGTTCTTCTTCATCGGCATTCATATCGCGCGTTGCGTCAGTTACCAGCACCGCAATGTCGGTGGTGGCAAGCTTCTGTCTGGTCTTTTTGACGCGCAGCTTACCGAGTTCTCCCTCGTCATCAAACCCCGGTGTATCTGTCACTACCACCGGCCCCAACGGGAGCAGTTCCATCGCCTTATTGACCGGGTCTGTCGTCGTCCCTTTCACATCAGATACCACGGCGATATCCTGTCCGGTGACAGCATTCATGAGACTTGACTTGCCGACATTACGACAGCCGAAAAAACCGATATGTATGCGCTGAGCGCCAGGTGTGTCCTGTAAACTCATATTATCATCCCTCAATGCTTTGCCAGGCTCGCCTTGGCAGATACTCCGTCAAGCCGTCCCAGAGCGCCCGACAGCGCATTGATCTGATCCATCGGCGCATCCAGCGAGATGCAGATGATATACAGGTCACGCTCCCTGTAGGGGATCCCCATCCGCCCGATTATATAACGACGGTACTGGTGGAGAAGCTCGTTGACCTCATCGACCGAGTCATCCTTTTCAATGATAATGCTTAACACCGCTACTCTTGTGTCCATAATTAATACCTCGCAGTTTTTCCTTTCGTCGGTTTATTCTACCAACCGCATAAAAGAGCGTCAAGCCGCTCTGTTTACCTGCAGACCGAAAACAGCTATAATTATATCTATGAATAATAAACTGATTGAAATGAGGTCCATCTCCAAGACCTATCACACGCGGACAGTCCTGGATGATTTCAGTCTGTATGTGCGCGAAAACGAATTCCTGACGCTGTTGGGACCCTCCGGCTGCGGCAAGACGACTCTGCTGCGTATTCTCGGAGGTTTTGAGACTCCGGACAGCGGCCGGGTCTTTTTCGAGGGGAAAGATATCACTGATCTCGCTCCCAATAAACGTCCTCTGAACACAGTTTTTCAGAATGACACGATATTCTATCACATGTCGGTCGCGGACAATATTGCCTTCTCCCTGAAGATACGCGGCGTATCCAGGGCCGCTATCGAGGATGAAGTCGAAAAAGCTCTCCATCTGGTCGGCCTGGACGGATACGGGGACCGCATGCCGGATACTATGTCGGGCGGCCAGGCACAGCGTGTGCAGATCGCACGAGCGATCATCTCCAGACCCAAGGTGCTTCTGCTCGATGAGCCTCTCTCCGCACTCGACTTGAAACTCCGCCAGAGCATGCAGTATGAATTGATCCGCCTCAAGGAGGAACTCGGAATCACTTTCATCTATGTCACACACGATCAGGAGGAAGCTCTGACGATGTCTGATACTGTCGTGGTCATCAACGGCGGCCGTATCCAGCAGATCGGACGGCCGGAAGATATTTACAACGAACCGCAAAACGCATTTACCGCCGACTTTATCGGCGACGGTAATATTTTTGACGCGCTGATGATCCGCGATGAGCTGGTCAATATCCTTGGCACCGACTTTCCCTGTGTGGATGTCGGATTCGGGCAGAACAATCCGGTCGATGTCATCATCCGTCCCGAGGATGTCGAGCTCGTCGATCCGGACAAAGGCACGATCCGCGGTGTGGTCACCTCGGTGCTCTTCCGCGGAGTTCACTATGAAATGGATGTCCTTGCCCACGGTTATCACTGGATGGCACGCAGCACCAGGATGGTCCCTGAGGGGACCGAAGTCGGGATCATGATCGACCCCTTCAATATCCAGGTAATGCACAAGCCGACACGTCCGGACCAGGAGACCTTTACCCATGCGTAGGCGGAGTTGGCTGGCGGCTCCTTTTATCCTCTGGTCGGCCGCTTTCATCATCATCCCTCTGCTTTTGATCGTCTACTTCGGCATGACTGATGGAGATGGCGCGTTCACCTGGTCCAATCTGGCTGCCATGGCCGAAGTCGACAACCTCAAGGCACTGGGCCTGGCACTGTTGCTGTCGCTGAGCGCAACTCTTATCTGCCTTATCCTGGCCTATCCGATCGCCATGATCCTCGCGGAACGCCGGACTTCGTCCGGCACTCTGATCGCGATGCTCTTTATCCTTCCGATGTGGATGAATTTTCTGCTGCGCACAATGGCCTGGCAGACTCTGCTTGAAAAAAACGGTGTGATCAACACTCTTCTGCACGTTCTTCGCCTGCCGTCTGTCACACTGATCTACACCCCTTCAGCCGTTGTACTCGGAATGGTCTACAATTTCCTTCCCTTTATGATCCTGCCGCTGTATACCGTCCTGTCCAAGATCGACCGGGACGTCCTGCTGGCAGCCCGCGATCTCGGAGCCGGCCCCTGGCAGACATTTTTGCGCATCACCCTGCCCCTGTCTACACCGGGAATGATCAGCGGTATCACGATGGTCTTTGTTCCGTCGCTGACCACTTTTGTCATCACCGATATGCTTGGCGGCGGAAAGGTACAGCTGATCGGCAACACTATCGAACAGGAGTTTATCCAGGGATCCAGCTGGCATGTCGGTTCCGGTCTTTCACTGATCCTCATGATCTTTGTCCTGATCAGCATGGCCTTCGTGGCCAAATATGATCCCCAGCAGAGCGGGTCACTTATCGGAGGAGGCGGCCGTGAATAGAAAGAGTATTCAAACGGCCAAACGCCTGTATACCGTCCTGCTTATTCTGTTTATGTACGCTCCGATCTTTGCGATGATCGCGCTCTCCTTCAACGCATCCAAGTTCCGGGCAGTCTGGGGCGGTTTCACCCTGGACTGGTATCAAAGACTGATCCATGACCATGTGATCCTGTCGGCATTTTACAACACGATCCTCATCGCGCTGATCGCTTCTATCCTGGCCACTCTGATCGGGACACTGGCAGCGCTCGGGATCTCGGTACTCCCCTCCCGCTCGCGTACGGCCAGTCTTGCTGTGGCCAATATCCCCATGCTCAACGCGGATATCGTCACCGGTATCTCTCTGATGCTGCTTTTCATCGCATGTCGTATCAAACTGGGCTTTGCCAGTGTGCTGATCGCACATATCACCTTTGACATCCCGTTTGTCATCTTAAGCGTCCTGCCCAAGCTTAAACAATCCCGGCAGAGGACATATGAGGCGGCGCTGGATCTTGGGGCTGATTCCTGGCAGGCATTCTGGCGGATCATATTCCCCGATATCCTGCCCGGTATCCTTTCCGGCTTTATGCTGGCCTTCACCATGTCGATCGATGATTTTATCATCACTCATTTCACTAAGGGCCCGGGGGTGGACACTCTCTCCACCTGTATCTACAGCGAAGTGAGAAAAGGCATCCGCCCGGAGATGTACGCGCTGTCAACACTTCTCTTTGTTCTTGTATTGCTGCTGCTCATCCTGATCAATTACCAGCCCGCCAAGGGTAACCGAAAGGGAGTCAAACGGCTTGTACTATCCCGCGTCGTGCCGGGGGCATTGATCTTGAGCTTTCTCGTGTTTGCGCTGTTTTATGCGCGCAATGACACTGCTGCGGCCGGGCAGGGCCAGGTCATCGTATACAACTGGGGCGAATACCTCGATCCGGATGTTGTCGCTCAGTTTGAGGAAGAAACCGGTATCCACGTCGTCTATGAGGAGTATGAGACCAACGAGATCATGTATCCCAAGATCGCTTCCGGAGCCATTGCCTACGATGCTGTCTGTCCTTCAGAATATATGGTACAGCGAATGATCGATGAAGACCTGCTCTATGCTTTTGATGCAAAAGATCTGCCGCAGAGCGGCAATATCGGAGACCGTTACTGGAAGATATCCGGCAGTATCGATCCTGAGAACCGCTATTTCGTCCCCTATTACTGGGGAACAGTCGGCATCCTTTACAACAAAAGTAAAGTGAAGGAGCCCGTGGACAGCTGGTCAATACTCTGGGATAAAAAATACAAGGGAGAGATCCTTATGCAAAACAGTGTTCGCGACGCGCTTGGTATCACATTAAAGTATCTCGGGTACTCCCTCAATTCTACCGATCTTGATGAGCTGCATGAGGCAAGGGATATGCTGATCAGACAAAAGCCTCTGGTACAGGCCTATGTCGTCGATCAGGTACGCGACATGATGATCGGAAACGAGGCAGCGCTCGCCGTCATCTACTCAGGAGAAGCCCATGTCTCGCAGGCTGCAAACCCGGATCTTGCTTACGCGATCCCTAAAGAGGGATCCAATGTGTGGATGGACGGCTGGGTGATCCCGAAGAACGCAAAGAACAAGGACAACGCCAAAAAATGGATATCTTTCCTGTGTCGTCCCGATATAGCCAAGAAGAATTTCGAGTATATCACCTATTCAGTGACAAATGAAAAAGTACGGGATCTGGTCGATGACCCCGTACTGAAGAACTCTCCTATCCTTTGGTCGACTGATGAAGAACTGACAGATCTGGAAACCTTCCGGTACCTGGGCAAAGAGAACACAGATCTGTATAACCGTCTTTGGAGAGATATCAAATCACATTAGATCAAATCAAACAGAGAGATCTGATCGTCAGCCGGCAGTCCGTCAAACAATCCCTCGCTCTCCATAGCTTCCATAATGGATGTATTCAGATGTGTGCGGCGCTGGAAATCAGCACGTGACAGATACCTTCCGTCGGAAGCCGCGGCCTCGGCTCCTGCCGCTGCTTTCGCGCCCATCCCCTCGATAGAATCAAACGGGGGAAGGAGCTTTCCGTCGACGATCTTAAACTCATGTGCCCCGGAGCGGTATATATCAAGAGGCAGAAACTCGATGCCCCGCGCATACATCTCCCTGACGATCTTGAGATCGCGCAATGTATCCTCATCTTTGGCAGTCAGAGGTCCTGTTTCCCTGGTCTCCTGTTTCTTTTCCAGCTCTCCGATCATATGTGCGACCTTCTCAGGACCATGGCACATAAGCGCATAGGAGAATGCGTCGGCACGGATCGTATAATAAGCCGCATAATAGGCCAGCGGATACTTGACCTTGCAGTATGCAATGCGGTAGGCCATCATCACATAAGCCGCTGCGTGCGCCTTCGGAAACATATACTGGATCTTGTCACAGGATTCAAGATACCATTCCGGAACATCGTGATCGCGCATGACCTTCTTCTGCTGAGCGGTCAGATATTTATTCTTTTTTCGCACTGTCTCCATGATCTTGAAGGCCTGCTCTTTCTCGATCCCTCTGCCGATCAGATAGAGCATGATATCGTCGCGCGTACAGATACAGGAACCCAGCGTGGTCGTCCCGGACTTGATCAGTTCCTGCGCGTTATTAGTCCACACATCCGTGCCGTGGGACAGGCCGGATATCTTCACCAGATCAGCCAAACACTTAGGCCCTGCCTCCTCCACCATGGGAATGACAAAATTCGTACCGAACTCCGGCACACCCAGGATGCCCAGCGGGCATCCTCCGATCTGCTCCGGCGTGATCCCCAATGCCTCTGTTCCGGCGAAGAGACTCATGACATCCGGATCATCCAAGGGTATCTCGGTCGCATTGAACGCTTTACCGGTCAGCTCAGAGACCAGTTCCTCGAGCATTTTGATCATGGTCGGATTATCGTGTCCCAGGATATCGAGTTTCAGAAGATTCGTCTCGATCGCATGATATTCAAAATGCGTCGTGATGATATCAGAATTCATGTCATTGGCCGGGTGCTGGATAGGTGTAAATGAATGGATATTCTCACCCCGCGGCAGCACGACGATACCGCCCGGATGCTGTCCCGTACCGCGTCGGATTCCGTCTAGACCTTTGATAATGCGCTCCAGCTCGCATTTGCGCGGCGCAAGCCCTCTCTCTTCAAAATAATTCTTGACATAGCCGTAGGCGATTTTGGACTTTACCGTACTGATGGTGCCGGCGCGGAAAGTATTGCCCTCTCCGAAGAGGATCTCTGTGTATTTATGTGCTTTACTCTGATAATCACCGGAGAAATTGAGATCGATATCCGGCTCTTTATTGCCGGTGAATCCCAAAAACGTCTCAAAGGGGATATCAAATCCGTCCTTGGTAAGCGGCGCACCGCAGACCGGGCAGACCGCATCCGGCAGATCCCATCCGCACTCTGCACCGGATTCACGGATACGCTCTGAATCAAATTCACTGTAACGGCAGCCCGTACAGTGATAATGCGGCGGCAGCGGGTTGACCTCCGTGATACCGGCCATAGTCGCGACCAGAGAGGATCCGACAGACCCTCTTGATCCTACCAGATACCCGTCCTCATTGGATTTGGCGACCAGCTTCTGAGCGACTATATACAGTCCGGCATAATTATTGCTGATAATGGAGCGCAATTCCTTCTCCAGACGCTTCTCAACGACTTCCGGAAGCTCATCTCCGTAGACCTCGTGCGCTTTCTTATAGCATATTTCTTCCAGGATACTGTCCGCATTTTCTATGATCGGCGGACATTTGTCGGGACGCACAGGCGAGATCCGCTCTATGCTTTCCGCTATCCTGCAGGGATTGTCTACAACGACTTCCTGCGCTTTCTCCTTTCCGAGATAGGCAAATTCATCCAGCATCTCCTGCGTCGTATGAAGATACAGCGGTGGCTGCCTGTCTGCGTCGCCATACCCCTGACCTGCCTGGATGACCCTCCGGTATATCTCATCTTGCGGGTCGAGGAAATGCACATCTCCGGTCGCGCAAACCGGCTTGTCAAGCTTTTCACCGAGAGCGACGATACGCCTGTTGAGCTCCCTCAGATCTTCTTCGCACTTTATATCCGCCGTCCTGTCATCATCGATCAGATACTGATTATTGCCGATCGGCTGAATCTCAAGGTAGTCGTACCAGGAGGCGATATCCTCGATCTTTTCGTCATCTTCACCTTCAATGATCGCAGCTGCCAGTTCACCCAGAGAACATGCACTGCCGATGATCAAGCCGTCGCGGTAGCGGTTCAGGACGCTTTTGGGGATCCTGGGCTTGCCGTTTTTTCCTCCCGAACAATAATCCAGGTGCGATTTCGATACCAGCGTATAGAGATTGACACGCCCGGTCTCATTGGCCGCAAGAAGGATCACATGGAAGGTCGGCAGGACCTTCGGATTGATACCGTTCTTCTGTACCAGAGAGTTGAGGTCATACAGGGTCTCTATCCCCTGAGCGGACAGGCGGGCACACAGCGCTGCATAGATATCACCGCAGGCGATCGCATCATCAGTGGCGCGGTGATGGTGTTCGAGCTTGACAGACAGGGCCTTGGCCACAACATTGAGCCGGAATCTCCTGAGATCCGGCAGAAGAAATCTGGACAGTTCCACAGTATCCAGATAGTCAAATCTGCGCTCGATCCCACACCGCCTGCAGGCTTGTTCCAGAAAACCGACATCAAAACCCGCGTTGTGGGCAACGATCATAGAGTCTCCGATAAACTCGAGAAACTCCGGCAAGATCTCTTCAATGGTCGGCGCACCCTTGAGCATATCAGGTGTGATACCTGTCAGGTCAGTGATCTCGTACGGCAGAGGTTTCTGCGGATCGACATAGGTCGAAAATGTCTCTCCTCTGAGTCCGTTCGCCACTTTGACCGCACCGATCTCTATGATACGATCTCCGATACGGGAGAACCCGGTCGTCTCAAAGTCGAGCGCCACTACCGTATCATTCAGTTTGCGAAGCCGGTCGGAGTGAGTGATCGGACGCAGATCATCTACCAGATAACCCTCAAGTCCGTAGATCACCTTGAACGGATCGTCCGGCTCCAGATTCTTGTTTATGTATTTGAGCACGTCAGGGAAGGCCTGTACCACACCGTGATCGGTGATAGCGATGGCCTGATGTCCCCATTCGTTAGCCCTCCCGATCAGTTTGCCTACCGGGGTCACGGCATCCATATCACTCATCTGTGTATGACAGTGAAGTTCTACTCTCTTGCGCCCGGGAGCGTCGTCTCTGCGCTGCGAAGGATCTTCGCCCTCACAGATGCCGACCACATGAGTGAGTACCGTGTCTTTCTCAAAGGAATCATAGCGGACAAACCCGCTGACTACGACCCAGGAATCTGTTGATATCCCGGACAGAAGTTTGTCCTTGTTTTTATCGGAGACAAACACCTTGACTTTGATAGAATCCGTATAATCGGTCAGGACAAAGGATACCACGCTTCGATCCCCTTTGATCGGATGAACATCAGACTCGACGACCTTTCCGTTCACTGTCTGCTGCTCATCGCTCTCACGCAGCGCATGGAGGGGCATGACTTTTTCCCTGAAACGTTTTCCATAGTAAAGCGCGCCTCTGCTGCGTTCTTTCGGCGATCGTTTCCTCTGTTGATCTGATGATGCCTTCACCCGGTCAGGCGAAAGAATACGGATGCTCTGACGGTGATCAAACAGCTGGGAGGCGATCTCCTCCTGCATCTGCCAGAGCTCTTCGTCCGAAATGGCAGGACTGCCCGAGGCAAGATACACCTTAAGCGTTTTCTCGTCCTTGCTCATAGCGATATGATCGACAGATGCACCGGCAAACTGATCCCTCAGATCACCGGCTACTGTCAGAGTATCAAATACATCAAAAAAGGGTTGGCTCATTTACTGCTGCTCCAATGCTCCAGCTCTTCCTTCAGAGCTGCCAGAAGCTGCTCTTCCGGCAGTTTTGCTACTATCTCCCCCTTTTTGATCAGCAGACCTTCACCGACACCGCCGGCGATCCCCAGATCTGCCTCTTTTGCCTCCCCCGGGCCATTGACGACACAGCCCATGACTGCGACTTTGATCGGCAGATCATAGCCGCTGACTAACTCTTCCACCTGATCGGCCAACGCGATCAGATCGATCTGTGTACGGCCGCAGGTAGGACATGACACCACCTCAATACCGGAACGGCGAAGTCCCAGTGACGAGAGGATCTGCTTTGCCACCGTGACTTCCTGAACGGGATCGGATGTCAGCGAGACCCGGATCGTATCTCCGATCCCTTCCCAGAGCAGTATTCCCAGACCCGCCGAAGATTTGACCGTACCGCGAAGCGCCGTTCCTGACTCCGTAATACCGATATGCAGCGGATAAGGACAACTCGCTGCCAAGAGCTCATGAGCTCTGACTGACAAAGGTATATCGGAAGACTTGACGCTCACGACCAATCTGTCATAGCCCATATTCTCGATCATGGCCACTTTTTCCAACGCACTCTGTGCGAGTGCGCCTGCCGTGACAGAGCCGTCTCTCTCCAGAAAGCGCTTTTCAAGCGATCCGCCGTTTACTCCGATGCGGATAGGTATCCCGTGATCTCGCGCAGATTCGACAACTGCGCGCACACGCTCCTCGTCGCCGATATTACCCGGATTGATACGTATTGCATCCGCTCCGTACTCGATCGCGGCGATCGCGAGGCGGTAGTCAAAATGTATATCCGCAACCAGGGGAACATGTACCTTCCTCCGGATCCTGCCAAACGCTTCTGCCGCTTCCTGATCGGGAACAGCCAGCCGTACGATCTCGCATCCCGCCTCAGTCAGTCTCCGGATCTGTTCCAGACTTGAATCCACATCCTGCGTCCTGGTATTAGTCATCGACTGAATGGCGATCGGGCTTCCTCCTCCGATCGTCACAGTGCCTACCGATATCTTCTTTGTCTGATCTCTGGTGATCATTATCTCATACACCTCCTGCCAGAGCTCCCAGCAGTCCGTAAGAGACGACAGACATGATGATCGTCGCTAAACAGATGCCGATAATGACAGCCGTAAACGCCTTTTTGAACGGGATATCCAACAGCGCTGCGATCAGCGAGCCTGTCCAGGCTCCCGTCCCCGGCAGGGGAATACCTACAAACAGCACGAGTCCCCAGAACTCATACTTTTCAATCTTTCCGCTCTTGGCCATTGCCTTTGTCTCCAGCCTGCTGACAAGAGGCGCGATCCTTTTCGTCTTCTTAAGCTTGTCAAACAGCGGAGTGATAAATAAAAGGATGAACGGCACCGGAATGATATTGCCGACGATACAGATCGGAATGGCCTGCAGTATCGGGACATCCAAAAGAGCCGGTGACGCGGCCAGCAGTCCGCCCCGAAGCTCGAGGATCGGGATCATTGAGATGATAAATATGGTCAGTTTTTTTCCGGCTGTCGACCCGAGGTGGGTGACGAACCATGCGACAATTGCCTTCATATGAATTATGATCGCGCAGCGATCCCTTTCTCCTCCAGAAATGCCGGCCGATAGGACATCTTGGCACGCCTCAGACCTTCAGCGCCCGTATCCTCCTCACGGTTTACATAGGTATAGTCTTCGCAGGCGTGACGGACAAACTCGCGGTTGATCATCGGATAGGCCCCCTGGACTCCGTCAACAGCCTTCTCGATGTGAATGACAAAAGTATCGTCACAAAGCCGCTCTCCCAGAGTGAACGCAATCGGTTCGCTGCCTGTGTATAAAATACCTCCCTCAAGCTTCAGATCATCGAACAATTCGATTGCCCTAAGTGCTATGCAGCTCTCGATCCGCTTAGCAGGGTCCTCATCACAGCCGTTCTCCCGTCTCCATCGCAGCGCGACTTTTTCAGCGTCACAGGCATTGTCGGCAGAGATAGGCTCATAATGCCAGTCCGGATTTTGCTCCACGAAACGGTTGATATGATTCCTCTTGCCGTGCAGCTTTTTCCCGGACAAAGACGACAGCTTTTCTCTCTCGTAAATATAATCTGCCATATCGCGGTCGTAGACGATCTGCCACCTGCCGGGCTCCAGAGATTCCAGTCTCTCGAAAAACGATGGAGTCAAATGGTAGAACCTGAGGTCCTGATCCAGCTTATCACAGGCATATCGATCCAGCGCTTCAATGGCCTCAACAACCTTATTCTCAGGTCCTGCAGGCCAGGAGAAATACGTTTTGCCACGGTAGACACTGTCAAATACCAATGTCCCCTCCACTACGGCAAATGCCGCCTCCTCCTGCACTGACCAAAGGTAGTTGTTGGCAAAGCAGCGCTCGCAGCTTCTCGAGGGATAACTGTCATAATATCCCTGTATCAGTTCCCGGTCTGTCAGTTCCGGCCTTTTAAACTCTATCATGATGCCTGATCCTGTGACAGGTTGGCAAGCTTAGCGGCCTGGTCAGCTGCCAGCAGCGCGTCGATCACCTCGTCAAGGTCGCCGTTCAGTATCTCATCCAGCCTGTGTGTGGTCAGTTTGATCCTGTGGTCGCTCACCCGGCCCTGCGGAAAGTTGTAGGTGCGGATCTTCTCTGAGCGGTCACCGGTCCCTACCTGGCTTCTCCTCTCGGCCGCCTGCGCGTCATGCTGCTTCTGCTGCTCCAGATCGAAGAGACGCGCGCGCAGGACCTTCAGAGCCTTCTCTTTGTTCTTCAGCTGTGACTTCTCGTCCTGACAGGAGATCACGATACCTGTCGGATGATGCGTCAGACGCACCGCGGAGTCGGTAGTATTGACACATTGTCCGCCGTGACCTGTCGCCCTGAAGACATCGAAGTGATAATCATTCGGATCGATCACTACATCTACCTCCTCGGCCTCTGGCATGACGGCGACTGTCGCCGTGGACGTGTGGATCCTGCCGCCGCTCTCAGTCTCCGGTATGCGCTGCACGCGGTGTACACCGCTCTCATACTTCATACGCGAATAAGCGCCGCGGCCGATGATCATAAAGACCACTTCCTTAAAACCGCCGATGCCATTCTCGTTTGCTGAGATCATATCTATCTTCCAGCCACGCCCTTCTGCGTAGTGAGCGTACATCCTGTAGAGATCAGATGCAAACAGAGCTGCCTCATCTCCACCGGCACCGGCCCGTATCTCCACAACGACATTCTTCTCATCATTGGGGTCCTTGGGAAGCAGAAGGATCTTGAGCTGCCCGGACAGCTCCTCTTCGCTCTCCTTTGCAGCGGCCAGTTCTTCTTTGGCAAGAGCCCTGATATCCGGATCGGACTCCTCCTCCAACAGAGCAAGAGCATCTTTCTGATCGCTTATGGACTGCCGGTAAGACCGATAGGTCTCCACGATCGGTGACAGCTCACTCTGCTCCTTCATCAGGCGCTGCAAGAGTTCACCGTCTGAAGCCGTCTCAGGCTCCTGAAGCCTGCGCATCAGTTCTTCGTAACGATCGCATAGTTCTTCGATTCGATCAAACAATCTGCTTCTCCTTCAACTGCATACTTAACTTATTTATTATACTATGATTCGGATTTTAAATATAGACTTAACCACTGATTTATTGACGGCTTCGCTTCTGCCCGATCACAACACGATCCTGTCCGGACAGATCTCGGATCACCTTCACATCTAAGAAGCCGTTAGCTTCGAAGAGAGAGCTGACAGTCTCCCCCTGATCCCAGCCGATCTCCACTGCGAGAAGACCTCCGGCAGCCAAGTGGTCAGGAGCTTCGGTAATGATCTGTCGATAGGCATCAAGCCCGTCTCTGCCGCCGTCAAGAGCCTGCCTCGGCTCATGTTCTGCCACTTCCGGCTCAAGCGTGCTGATCACATCATGAGCGATATAAGGGGGGTTGGATACGATCACAGAAAAGTCCTTTTCCGGAACCTCCGAAAACCACTCTGACCGGCGCCAATGTATCCGCGTTTCCATATCGTGAAGACAGGCGTTATGCCGGGCCAGTTTTAAAGCCTCTTCTGAAATATCTGCTGCTGTTCCGCTGAAACACTCCTTCGGCCTCCGGTCGAGCACGTGCAGCAGGCTTATCAGGATGCAGCCGGTACCGCATCCGAGATCCAGTATCTCCCGCTCTCTTCCCTGTGGGACCATGATCTCATCATCGTGTGCTGCCAACCAGTCCAGCACAGTCTCGACAAGCACTTCGGTATCTGAACGGGGTACCAGCGCTTCCGGACCTGTGTGAAATAAAAGCCCCATAAACTCCTGCTCTCCGATCAGGTGCTGAAGAGGGATGCGCTCTGATCTCCCGGAACAGGCTTTCAGATATTGATCTTTAGTGTCGGGATCTACGGGAGTATCGGGATCGGCAAGATAAGCGGCGTGACTGATCCCGCTCGCCCACTCAAAGAGCCGGTAGGCATCGTAGGCTGCATCAGGCACATTAGCCTCCTCCAGCATGGCTCGTCCCTGTTCATAGAGTTCTCTTCTTGTCATGACGGGAAGGACTCCTTCTGCCAGGAACGCCAGTCAAAAACAGCCTCGACGGAAGCGATCGCCGCCTCGATCATCTGATCATCCGGCTCCTTGACTGTCAAACGCTGCAAAAACAGTCCCGGCGCCGAGAGGGCACGGACCCACCGTGCATCACTCCGCCCCGCAAGACGCAGGATCTCATAGGATATACCGCTGACGACCGGCAGAAGCAGAAGACGGATCAGTACGCGCAGCCACAGCGTATCGACACGTATAAATACGCCGACGATAACGGAGACGATGACGACAAAAAACAAAAAACTGGTACCGCATCGCCTGTGAGCCTTCGGACAGCCGCGAACATGTTCTACATCCAGCGGGAGATTGGCTTCAACACAGTTGATGCTCTTGTGTTCTGCGCCATGATAACAAAACACCCGCTGCACATCTTTCATGCGGGAAATGAGCCAGAGATAGCCGATAAAGATCAACACACGCACCGCTCCCTCGATGATCGCGCGAATCGTATAATGATGGCGGATCCCGGGAACGAACCCGGCCAGTGCTGAGGGAAGGACAGTGAACAACGCAAAGGCAAGCACAAGCCCCAGTGCCATCGACAGCACAGTCACAAGGGAGGCTGATATTCCTCTCTTCGTTTCACTCTCATTATTATCGGCCGTCTCCTCTTCAAGATAAATATCAGACGATTCATTTAAGACCTTGACCCCCATTACAAGGGAGTCGAGAAAAGCAAAGAAGCCGCGCACAAAAGGGATCTTACGGAATGGTTTTGCCAGTTCCCGCTTCACTTCATGTTCACGCACAACCAGCTCGCCGCTCTCCCGCCTGCAAGCAAGCGCATAGCGATCATGATTGCGCATCATCACTCCTTCTATAACGGCCTGTCCGCCGATACCGCTGTATTTCATCATGGCTCCTCTTATGAAAAAAGGTTAAAGCCTCACGGCCTTAACCTTTCAACTGACATAAGGATAAAACGATTACTTATCAAATCCGTATTTCTTGTTGAACTTGTCAACGCGTCCGCGTGCCTGACTGCTCTTCTGCTGTCCCGTATAGAACGGATGGCACTTGGAGCAGATCTCCACGTGGATACTCTTAGATGTAGATCTTGTCTTAAATGTATTACCGCAGTTGCAGGTCACAGTCGCTTCCTGATACTCCGGATGAATGCCTTCTCTCATTTCTTATCACCTCTTTTTATACTCTCTGTTTTTCACAGCATTGCTATTCTATCACAGCGTTTCACAGTTTGCAATAAAAACTTTCAGGAATATATAGAAATCTTCCTACTGATACAGAAAGGAAACAATAT
>OMSP01000062.1 GCA_900313775.1 uncultured Eubacteriales bacterium | reverse complement strand
GATCTCATCGAGGCAGCTTTCCCAGGTCTCACCGGCTGTCATGCGGCGGTCGAGAGAGACCGCGCAGGAGTCAGCGACTGCACAGCGGCTCGGTGAGGTGTAGAAGATCTGGGAGGCGGTAACTGTGCCGCGGCCCAGGAAGCGGGCAGCTTCCGCGTCTTTGTTGTACTTCTCGTCAAGCATCTTGACCAGACCTTTGATCTCGGTGTCATCGGCTGCGTCGTTCTCGTTGAGAGCGCGCACATCCTGAAGGATGTCTGCCATCTTGTAAATGGCATTGTCGCCGCGCTCCGGAGCGGAGCCGTGGCAGGAGACGCCCTTGACATCGATGCGGATCTCCATGCGGCCGCGGTGTCCGCGGTAAATGCCGCCGTCGGTCGGCTCAGTGGAAACGACAAACTCCGGACGGACTTTGTCTTCTCTGATGATGTACTGCCAGCACAGACCGTCGCAATCCTCTTCTTGGACAGAGCCGACGACCATGATCTTGACATCTTCCGGAATGATGTCGAGATCCTTCATGATCTTTGCACCGTAGACGGCAGAGACGATACCGCCGAGCTGATCGCTGGTGCCGCGACCGCCGATCTCGGTGTCGTTCTCATAGCCCTCGTAGGGATCAAACTTCCAGTTCTGGAGCAGGCCGATGCCGACGGTGTCGATATGAGCATCGTAGGCAATGATACGGGAGCCTGTCCCCATATAGCCGATGACATTGCCCTGGGGGTCGATGACGACCTCGTCAAAGTCGAGTTTTTTCATCTCATCGGCAATGGTCTGGACGTGCTTTCCCTCGTCGGCACTCTCGCCGGGGTTAGCGACGATAGCCCGCAGGAATGAGTTCATGTCCTCGGCATAACCTTCTGCTGCTGCCTGAATCTTTGCGTAATCTAAGCTCATGGGTAAGACTCCTTTCTATACCTGTTCAAGGTCCGTTACTTGTTGATGTCTACATAGCTGTATAAAGTGTATTTGGAAATCCCGAAATACTTCGCGACTTTATCGCCCGATTTAGTTATAAGGAAAGCACCTGCGTCGTTGAGGAACTGGATCGCCTTGATCTTGTCATCCTTCGACATCGCCTTGACCGGCACGCCGACCAGTTCAACCGACTTCTGAATCAATTCGTCGAGCAGATGGTTGACATTGCCGGAGAGCTTCTCTGCCGATCTCTCATCGCCTTTGGCGCTGGTTACGAACGAGGCAAGAGATTTGCTCAGGGGCAGAAGGCCGGTGATATTAAAATTCATGGCGAAGATATAGCGGATCTTGTCAGACTCATCCCGTATAAACACGGTACTGCTCTTAAGTACATTGCCGTTCTGAGCACGGAGCAGATAGGCCAGATCATCCGGAATATCGGAATCCTTTTTAGCGAAAGCGTCCAGAACGATCTGCGAGGGACCGTCGCCGACCTTTCTCCCGGAGACATGTCCGTTCTCGATATAAACGATAGATTTCTCAATATCCTTGGTATCCAGGTCGTGGATGACCACTTCACATTGGTCGCCGAATTGAACGGTTAGGGCCTGGGCCAGCTGCTTGAGGTTTTTCAATACTACTTCACTCATTTCAGGCCTCCTTCCACACATAATTATTTTAGCATTCTACAAGCGTGAATACAATAAAAAATACAAAATATTTTAGTCATTCGCAAAAACTTTTAGCAACCCATGAGAGCAGGGGAATTATCGCGTGATCTGTGGTATAATAACTTGGGATTACAGGGAGATTTACGATCATGAAACCACTGCAGAAGCGCATCTTTCAAAGAAAGGCTGCCGAGCTCAGGGAGGAGCGTCGCAGCCGCAGACAGCGCAAGGCTGAGAATCCGACCGAAAAGCGCAATCTCTGGCGCAGGACGGAAAAGGCCAGGCGTGGACTCGTGCACGTTTTTATCTCCCGTGCGGCTCTGATCATCGGTCTGATCCTGCTGCAGATCCTGTTCCTCGCGATATCTTTCCAGCTGCTTCCCCAGTACACGACTCATATCGAGATCCTGTACCGCGTGATCGGCCTCCTTGTCGTTATCGCGATCGTCAATGAGGACGGGACGGACGCGACAAAGGTCACATGGATGGTGTTCATCATGGTCCTTCCGATCGCGGGCATCGCGGCATACCTCTATGTCCGCTACGAT
>OMSP01000057.1 GCA_900313775.1 uncultured Eubacteriales bacterium | reverse complement strand
ATCCTGCTTTCGCCCTGTACCGGTATTTTGGAGAAAATAGTCTGCGCCATCTTTCCGGAGGGAGAGGAAGCGGCAGCCGAACAGGCTGATATGGACCGCCTCGAATCCCGGTTCCTGGAGCACCCGGCACTGGCGCTGGCTCAGAGCAAGACCGTGATCGATTCCATGGCGGAGAAAGCGCAGAAGAGTGTCTCTTACGCCATTGCGGCCAGACGGACCTTTGATCAGAAGATCCTCCAGAAGGTTTTCAAACTGGAGGGAGTGTTGGACCGTTACGAAGACAAGCTTGGTAATTACCTGTTCAAGATCACCGGGCAGGATATGAACGAAGCACAGTCCCGGGATGTCAGCAAGTATCTCCGCGCGCTCTCCGACTTTGAGAGAATGTCCGACCATGCGCGCAATATCGCTGAATCGGTCGGCGAGATAGAAGAGAAAAAGATCAAGTTTTCCGAGGGTGCTCAGCAGGAACTGGCTGTGCTGGAAGACGCGATAAACGATATCACGGACAAGACCATCCGTGCGTTCGTCAACGACGATACGGAGCTGGCCTTAAAGATCGATCCGCTGGAGGAAGTCATCGATGACCTCTGCGATGATATCAAGGCGAATCACATCAAGAGGGTGAGCCGTCAGGAGTGCACACTGGAGACGGGATTCGTTTTCAACGATCTGCTGACAGACTACGAGAGGATCGCCGACCACTGCGACAATCTGGCGGTCGACATCCTGGAGTCGGGCGAGGTGGACACAGGACCTCACGAGTACCACCAGAGTCTGGAGTTCAAGCAGAACGAAGTGTACAATCAGTTCTTCGACAAATACAAAAAGAAGTACGAGATATGATAAAGACAGGCCATCCGAAAGGACGGCCTTATTTTCACGCAGATCTATTTGCAGTAGGATAATACGATCTCGGTGGCGATCACGCGCCCCGGAAGGAGCGAGGATTTCACCAGATACTCCTCGCGGGTGTGGGCTCCCTTGCCCAGGCAGGTGCCAATACAGACGGCGGGTATGCCCAGCGACAGCGGTATATTACAGTCTGTGGAGGATGAGATGCGCTTCGGCGTGATATCTGTCGTCTTCCTGACTATGGCGGATACTTTGTCCAGCATCTCGCTGCGGCGTGCCTCTGCTTCCTCACTCAGGTTTTCACCGGGGCGGACGCCGATGATATCATATTTCATCTTGTGTTTTGCAAGAAGGCGTCGAAATTCCGTGTCCAGTTTCTCCATTGCGGCCGCTGAATCGGAGCGGTATTCACAGAGCATAGTGGCTCTCTGAGCAATCGTATTTACTGAAGTGCCGCCCGAGATCGTGCCGACATTGACAGTGCTTTTACCTCCCTTCGGAAGATCGATCGCATAGATGTCCTGCACGAGAGCAGCCAGTTTTTGGATCGCATTTTCGTTGCCGAAGTTCAGATAGGAATGACCGCCGTGCGTGCGGGAGGTTACGTTAAACCGGCAGGATCCGACCGCACGGTCTACGATCTCGTTGTAGACCAGATCAAAGGTGTAGAATTCTCTGATATGTCCGGAGTAGTCGCTGAACAGCTGACGGACGCCTCTCAGATTGCCCATGCCCTCCTCGCCGGTATCGCCGACAAAAAGGATGCCGCAGTCTTTCGGGAGGATATGATGACTTGTGACGAACCGGGCCGTCAGCAGGAGATTGACGAGGTTGACCGTGTCGTCATAGATGCCGGGACAGTAGATGCGCTCCCGGTATTCCTTGTACGGCATGGGCTCTGTATCTGGAAAGACCGTATCCAGATGCGCCGCAAAGACAATAATGGGAAAATCATCGGGGTCCGTGTGACAGGCGCTGTCCGGTATGACAGTCGTGCGCACTTTATCGTGGGCGCCTTTTCCTCGTTCCCGTTTCACAGAGAACCCGTAAGGGTAGACGACATTGCCTGCATCGTCGACATAGACGCCCTTTGCCCCTGCCTCCGTCAGCCATTTACGGCAGAATGCGGCTCGCTTCTTCTCGTGGTAAGTCGGTGCCGGGATCTGCGAAAGCTTCTTGAGCAGCTCCTTCGCTTCTTCGGCCTGTTCTGTGATCTCACTGATATGATCCGGTAGCATCTCTCATTCCTTTTGCTGATCATTGCTGTTTCTTAAGTCCAGTTTAACACATTATGAGATATCCTGCGGAAAAGATCAGTTGATTCTTTATTATTATGCACAGTTTAGTGTATAATAGCCGTATATAATGGAGGTACTGTATATGACAGCAGAGACGAAGAAAACATTGCCTATTGCCCTGGCGGGCATCGCTATTGTTATCGCGATCATGATTTTCGGTACCATATGGACCGGGCGGAAAGCGCAGAAAGATACTAGCGGCGTCGCTCATTCCGTGAGTCAGATGTATCTGGATGAGCTGGCCGGCCGGCGCGCACAGGTCGTTGAAGACAACCTCGATCAGAGCATTGAGACAATCAATATCGCTCTGGATATGATCGATGACGAGGACTTCCGAGACCTCAGTCATATGAGGGATTATCAGAGGGAGATGAAAAAACTCTTTCATCTGGACAGGTTCGCGTTTGTCGGAAGCGACGGGGCAGTCTACACGGCGGATGAGGGCATCACGCACGATATACAAGACTATTCATTTGACTATAAGACACTTCAGGACTCCAGCATAACTGTCAAGAATCTGAAGAGTAAAGATAAAAAGATCGTCATTGCCGTGCCCATCAGCAACAGGCAGCTGACTATTGAAGGGAAGAAGCTGGTGGTCTGTTTCGAGGAGATCGCCGCAGAAGAGATGCTCGAAGGTATATCCATGGCGACTCAGGGCACAAAGGCTACATTCTCCAATATTTATACCAGCGATGGCATTTCGCTCTGCGACACTGTGCTGGGAGGGCTTGCGACTGAGGATAATCTTTTGGAAGCGCTTGAGCATGCAGAGTACAAAGACGGTTACTCCTGTCAGGGTATCGTTGACGATTTCAACAATGGAAATGCAGGTACTGTCCCATTCACTTATGACGGTATCCAGGAGACGATCAGTTATACTCCGATCACAGGGACTGACTGGTTTTTGACATATCTCGTCCGGGACAGTGTCGTCAGTGACAGGATCAGCGCTATTTCTACAGGCCTCCTGCGCAGAAGCCTCATCCTGTCCGTTCTCATGGCTCTGGTCCTCGGAGCTCTGTTCATCTATCTTGTCGCTCAGATGAAAAAGAATGCGCAGCTGGTGGTGGAAAAAGAGGCATCCGAAGCAGCAAACCGTGTCAAGCGGGAGGAGATGCAGCAGAGACTGGAGATCCAGGAACAGCTGCTAGCTCAAAAAGCCCAGCAGGAAGAGCAGGCAAAGATGATCACCGCACTTTCTTCCGACTATCGCAGTGTCTACTATGTGGAATTAGACCGGGACTACGGGCTCTGTTATCAGCCGCGTACGGATCTGCCCGGCTTTAAGGCCGGAGAGTCTTTCAATTATCTGGAAGCAGTGACTGCGTACTGCAACCAGTATATCCTGGAGCCGTATCGCGAGGAGTTTATGGCATTTATCCAGCCTGAAGCCATCAGGGAGGGACTCAAAGAAAGCAGAGTCATCTCTTATCGTTATATCATCAGTGTGGACGGTGAAGAATCATATGAGGCAGTCCGCTTTGCCGGAGTCCGGCACCCTGAAGACAGGGAAGATCACCTCGTACACGCCGTCGGAGCTTGTTTTGTAGATGTTGACGCCGAGACGCGCAGGGAGATCTCCCAACAGCAGCAGCTGACAGAGGCTCTTGCAGCTGCCGAGCAGGCCAGCAAAGCGAAGACGACCTTCCTTTCCAATATGAGTCATGAGATTCGTACGCCGATGAACGCCATCATCGGTCTCAACAGCATTGCGCTCAATGAGCCAAATGTCCCGGATAAAGTGAGGGAGCAGCTGGTCAAGACCGGTTCTTCTGCTCAGCATCTGCTGGATATCATCAACGATGTCCTTGACATGTCGCGTATCGAGTCGGGGAGGATGATCATCAAGGAAGAGGAATTTTCTTTCGCAAAGGACTTAAAGCAGGTCAACACCATTATCAGCGGCCAGTGCGAGGATAAGGGAGTGACCTACAGATGCCGCACGGTCGGCAGGATAGATGACTATTATGTCGGCGACGGGATGAAGCTCAAACAGGTACTGATCAACATTCTCAGCAATGCCGTCAAGTTCACGCCGAAGGGCGGTGAAGTGACATTCCTGATCGAGGAGGGAAGGCGCTTTGGCGGACAGGCGACGCTGAAGATGACTGTGCAGGATACCGGAATCGGCATGAGCGAAGACTTCCTGCCGCATCTCTTTGAACCGTTCAGTCAGGAGGATGATGCTACGACCAGCCGTTACGGAAGTACCGGACTGGGTATGCCGATCACCAAGAGTATTGTGGAACTCATGAACGGGCATATCGACGTAAAGAGCAAAAAGGGCGAGGGCACGACGTTCACGGTCACGGTCACTCTGGGAGAATCTGACCGCAAATATAAAGATGACACAAAGGGCGTTATGAAACCGGAAGACATGAGCGCTCTTGTGATCGATGATGATGTTGTGGCTCTGGAGCATGCACAGATCGTTCTGGATCAGATCGGCATCAGCTGCGACATCGCCTACTCCGGCGAAGAGGGAGTAGAGAAGGTGAGAAAGCGTCATGAGAGCAACGACGGCTATGACTTCCTGTTGATAGACTGGAAAATGCCGGGCATGGACGGAGTCGAGACGACCCGTCAGATACGTTCTATTGTCGGTCATGAGACCCCCATTATTATCCTGACTTCCTACAACTGGGATGATGTCATGGAGGAAGCCAGGGAAGCGGGCGTGGATACTTTCGTGCCGAAACCTCTGTTTGCCGGGAGTGTGATCGATGAATTCCACGCGGCGTTCAGAAAGAAGAATCAGATCGAGGCAGTTGTGTCGGCCGATCTTGAAGGAAAGCATATCCTGTTGGCTGAAGATGTGCCGGTCAATGCCGAGATCATGATGATGGTCTTGAGTATGCGCGGGATCGAGGTGGATCTGGCTGAGAACGGAAGGGTAGCAGTGGATAAATTTGAAGAGCATCCCGCGGGTTATTACGATGCGATCCTGATGGATATGCGCATGCCGGAGATGGACGGATTGACTGCCACCAAGCTGATCCGCGCATCTGAGCATGAGGACGCGACGACCATCCCGATCATAGCGATGACGGCCAACGCGTTTGACGAGGATGTAAAGCGCAGCCTCCAGGCCGGATTAAACGCGCATCTGAGCAAACCGGTCGAGCCGGACATTTTGTTTGACACGCTTGAGGAGCTGATCGGATCTTAAAGGAGCATATGAGAGGATCGATCAAACGGACAATTCTGATACTGGTCCGGCAGATTCCGGCAGTATTGTTGATATGCCTGTTTTTAGGCGGCTGCGGCGGCGGGAGCGTTTCGGTCCCGGAAGACTCTGCCTCGAAGAGCGAGAAGCTCGACAAGGGGGGCTTTAAAGCTGCCGAGTTCGCCGATGCCGTATTTGACGCCGGAAGCGCAAAGGGTAATGACGAGGCGCAGGTGGACCTTACGCATACACAGCAGGGCTATATCGGCGTGCTTGTGGACACGGACGCCCGCGTCAAACTTCAGGTCTTCAAGGATGAGAACACATTTGTCTATGACGTGCCACTCGGAGAACCGCAGATCTTTCCTCTACAGTGCGGCAACGGGCGCTATACTTTCAAGGTAATGAAAAATGTCGAGGACAGCAAGTATTACGAGCTGTACACATGTGACGCCGATGTCAAACTGGCCAGCGAGTTCGAACCGTTTTTACGGCCGAATCAGTATGCTGATTACCGGGCGGATTCCAAATGCGTGGAGAAAGCCCGGTCGATGGCCGAGAAGGCGGGCAGTGAGGAAGATTTCGTCGGCAGGGTGTACGACTATATCTGCGGAAACATAACCTACGACATGGATAAGGCGATCGAAGTCGAATCCGGTTATATCCCTGACCCCGACAAGATCATGGCCGAGGGAAAGGGGATCTGCTTTGATTACGCCTCTCTGGCGGCTTCTATGCTGCGGAGTCAGGGGATACCGACGAAGATCATTTTCGGGTATGTGGAGCCGGACAATCTCTATCACGCCTGGAATATGTTTTATACGGAAGAAAACGGCTGGACCACCGTCGAGTTTTCGGTCAGCCAAAATGACTGGAGCCGCGTGGATATGACATTTGCGGCGAACGGAGCGGACGGGGAGTTCATCGGAGACGGATCAAATTACACGGATGTGTATTTTTACTGAAAGGAGACAAGATGGCTTCTGAAGCGGGTGCAAAAAAACACATGAGCTATGCGGATATGAGCTCTTTCTTTGAAAATATGGGGATGATGCTCAAAGCGGGCATCACGACCGGGGAGGCGGTCGATCTCCTGCGGGAGGAGTCAGCCGGCGACAGCACAGGGCAGACGGCTGTCTTTTCCGTCATGTCGAAGTGCATGGCGGAGGGCTCGTCATTTGAGGATGCGATGAAAGAGACGGGCGCATTCGACTCTTATGCGGTCGATATGATCCGCGCCTCCGAGCACACAGGAAGGATGGAGACAACGCTGTTCCATCTGTCGGACTACTATAGGATGGAGCAGTCAATGAAGCGCACTTTCGTCTCGGCTGTGCGCTACCCCGTCATACTTCTTCTGATGGTCATAGCGATCCTCGCAGTCATGCTGAAGATGGTCTTCCCCGCCTTCTACGGTGTGTACGAAAATTTGACGGGAAGCCTGGCGGCTTCATCATTCAAATACATCAATATTTCATTCGCACTGTGCCGGGCGGCACTGGTCGTGATGATAGTGCTGGTCGTGTTGATTCTGATCGGTGCACTGCTGTGGAAAAGCGGACATGCAGTCGTTGCGAAGAAATTCCTTCGCCGTTTCCGCTCTTTCAGAGAACTGTTTGACAATCTGGATCTCTACCGCTTTACCTCATGTTTTGATATGTTTATCTCCACGGGAAGCATGCACGATGAGGCTTTGAAGAAGAGCCTGCCGATCATAGAGGAGGGGGAGCTGAGAGCAAAGCTGGAACAGTGTGTCAGCGCGACGGAGAGCGGATCGTCTTTCGCGCAGGCCGCCTGTGATGTGAAACTGTATGACAGCATCAACAACCGGATGCTGATACCCGCCGAGCGAAGCGGCATGCTGGATTCGGTCCTGAAGAAGATTCTGGAGGATCTCAAGGACAAAAACGATCAGAACATCAGCCGGATATCCAATACGATAGAACCGCTTCTGACCGGGTTTTTGATGATCGCGATCGGCCTGATGCTGATCAGCCTGATGGTCCCGCTGATCGGAATAATGAATTCGATGGGATAAGTGACAGGGTTAGTTTATGAGGATGATCCGGGAACACAAGTTCATAACAGTCTGTATAGTTCTGGCATTTCTGGTCACAGCCGTGGTGCTGGCAGGTGTACTGCGCAGCGATGAGGCAGACAGAAAGGCCAGGGCCGAATCGGTCGAGGAGACCATCCGCGAACGGGTTCTGCAGTGTTATGTCATTGAGAATGCATATCCCGAGAGTCTGAAATACCTCGAGGACAACTATGGTCTGACTGTCAACAAGGAAGAGTATAAGATCATATACATGCCGTTCGCGGAAAACCTTCCGCCTGATATACGCGTGATACCGAAGGAGGCCAAAAGATGAAGCACCGGGAAGAACAAAGCTCAGCCGGGATCATTCACGGTCTGACGATCGCGGTCCTGTTTGCCGTCATCCTTCTCCTTGTCGTATTTTCAGCGGCTTCCTATCAGGGGGTGACAGCAGCTCGGGACGGAAATGATCACAGACGCGCGGTACTTTCCTATGTCACGACCGCTGTGCATAACAACGGAAAGGGAGAGGTGTTCCCCCGCGAGATCGAAGGCTCACAGGGGATCGTGATTAAAGACGGAGACACAGGGTATGAACAGCGCATCTATATGAAGGACGGAAAACTGCTGCAGGAGTATCTGCGCAGCAGCGACCCCTCCGACCCGGAGCATGCGCTGGTGATAGGAGAGGTAAGTGAGTTTGCTGTCGATTACGCTTCGGATGATGTGCTGAGCATCAGTACTGACGCCGGGACATCCTATGTCGATACAGCAAGGTAAGATCATGAAGAGAAAGTCTGCCATAACCTTTATAGTCGAGCTGCTCGCTCTGTTTGCACTGCTGATCACGGTCATCACCGTGATCACGGTGGTGTCGGTCGGAGCGCGCGGTAAGAGCCGGGATGCCCGTGTGCTGACCGGAGCGGTACTCTGCGCTCAGAATACGGCTGAGATGACTGCAGGCGCTTCAGATCAGGAGGAGGCGGCAGCCAGACTCGAGCAGATGGAGAATGTATCCTCGGTGGAGACGGACAAGGATGTGATCAGTTTCCGGGCGGATCCCGATGCCGGCGACAGAGAAGGGCAGTCTTTTGACGTGAAGCTACGGTGGAAAGAGGAACCGTCGGAAACGGGTAAATATATCAGCAGGACGATAGAAGTGTTTGAAGCAGGCGAAGCTAAGCCGGTCTACAGCCTTACGAGCGGCCGGTTCATAAAGAACGATACAATGCAGTCGGCAGACGGCGGGGAGGAGACGCGATGAGTCATAGGATACGATTGGGACCCATAGCCGTATTTCTTGCGATCGTGGCGATAGTACTGTCCGTGATGGCAGTATTGACGACTGCGACTGCGCATGCCGACAAGGTGATGGCAGACCGGTTTGCCGATGTGACAAAACAACGTTACGAGATCGAGGCTGAAGGAGAGAGACTGCTCGCGGACTTTGACGGTCAGGCGGCACAGGGAACGATCGATGCCGCATCACTCGGACTGACAAAGACTGCAGACGGATACAGCACCCGGATCAAGCGGGACGGATACACGCTCACGATCGTCCTGTCCGAGCCGGACGCATCCGGCAGCTACGAAATCGACGAGTGGAAGATCACCAAGGAATGGAACGCGGACGATCCGGTTCAGAATATCTGGAAAGGGGATTGATCATGACACTTCTTGAGATACTTAGAAAAGCAATTGAGAAAGATGCCTCTGATGTCTTTGTCATCGCCGGACTTCCGGTGACCTATAAAGTCGGCGGGGCACAGGACCGGGATGATACCGGCATTATGAAACCCGCGGATATCATACCGCTGGTCGATGAGATCTACGAGACTGCAAGACGCAGCAGGATCAATCTCGACAACGGTACGGACGACGACTTTTCCTTCTCGATACCGGATCTGGGACGATTCCGTGTCAATGTCTTCAGACAGAGGGGTTCGGTATCCGCAGTTATACGCGTGATCAAATTCGGTATTCCGGATCCGGAAAAGCTGGGCATCCCGCAGAATGTCCTGTCGCTGGCTGACAATATGACCGGTCTTGTGCTCGTGGCCGGATCTGCCGGGTCAGGTAAATCGACGACGCTCGCATGTATGATCGACAGGATCAATTCTTCGAGGGAAGCCCATATCATCACGATGGAGGATCCGATCGAGTATCTGCATCACCATCGCAAGAGTATCGTGAGCCAGCGGGAGGTGTTTGTGGACACGCCGGGGTATCTGGATTCGCTGCGCTCAGCGCTGCGCGAGAGCCCGGACGTTATCCTGCTCGGCGAGATGCGTGACTACGAGACGATCTCTGCGGCCATCACGGCGGCGGAGACCGGTGTGCTGTTGTTCTCGACGCTACACACCAGCAGCGCGGCCAATACGATCAACCGCATCGTCGACGTATT
>OMSP01000121.1 GCA_900313775.1 uncultured Eubacteriales bacterium | reverse complement strand
TGGTCAGCTTTTGCGGCAGCATCCCTCTCCGCCTCATCGGCGCTGATCTCCGCGTTGCGGATCTTGTCAATTGCTTCTTTTGCCAAGCGTTCCACCTCCTGATCCTCATACCGAGAATGATTTCTCTATATGGAAGTTAGAAATATAAAACTATTATAAAATTATACTACTTCCTATTATATCTCGCAACTGTCGAATACTCGTTTTCAATACGGGAAAAGGACATCGCGCACATCGATAGATCTTTTACCGTTTTAGCATATTTCGCTTCTCCGTCTCAATCCATATCGTAGTATCTCTTGAGTTTGATTTTGTGTATAATAGTGCCATACACTGACTGAGGAGGATCCTGTGTCATGACATCTGAACAGAAAGAAAGAACCCCTCTGAATGAGGCTTTGAAAAAACTAACAGTAGCCCTGTGCGAACAGGGATTCGCGGCCGGTACCGAGACTGTCTCTGTGACAGAATCCGCAGGCCGCATCACCGCAGTACCGGTGCGCGCAGCTCTCAATGTCCCGCATTATGACGCAAGCGCCATGGACGGGATCACGACCCGTGCGGAACTTGTACGGAGCGCTTCAGATTCACATCCCGTGACACTTAGCGCGGATCAATACACTGTCGTCGATACAGGCGATCCGGTCACGGAGAAGCACGATACGGTCGTCATGAAAGAATACACTCTTCCCGGCGATGGCGGAACGATACAGGTCACACGCGCCGTCCCGCAGGGCAAAAACATCCGTCCTACAGGAGAAGATATAAAAGCCGGTGAAGAACTGCTGGAAGCCTATGTCCGCATCACGCCGGCTGCCGTCGGCGCGATGATCGCCGGGGGAGTCAATGAAGTGTCTGTGCTGAAACGGCCGGTCATCGGATTCATCCCGACCGGCGACGAGATCATCCCCCCGGGAAGAGCCCCGGCACCGGGCGAGATCACAGACTTCAACTCCTCGGTGTTTGCCGCTATGCTGCGGGAATGGCAGGCAGATGTTCGGCTCTACCCGATCACACCGGACAAAAAGGATCTTCTGCAGACAGCGCTCGCCAAAGCGCTTGACGAATGTGATTTCGTACTGTTGGGCGCCGGATCATCGACCGGACGCGATGATTACACGGTCGAGATTATTGCACAGACCGGCACTGTACTGGCCCACGGACTGGCCGTCAAGCCGGGCAGACCGACGATCGTAGGGTATAAAGACGCCAAACCTCTTATCGGTATCCCTGGCTACCCGGTCGCCGGCGTCATCATCCTGCGCGAAGTCGTGAAACCGGTGATCGACCTGTGGTATCACGGCTGGGCTGAGCCGCGTTGTTACTGTGATGTCGCGCTGGCCGAAGGCATTAAATCCAAACCTCATCTGGAAGAGTTTGCCCGCGTGCATTTCGCTGAGGAGGACGCTGACCCGCCTCTTGCCGTTCCGCATCAGCGCGGAAGCGGCTCCATATCCGAGTATATGAGATCGGACGGCATCCTGCGCATCCCCGTCGGATGCGACGGCTATGCTGCAGGCGATGTCGTCACCATAGAATTGCTGGACTGAAACAAACATGAAGCAGACAGATGTCATCATCGTAGGTGCCGGGATCCTCGGCTGCTTTGCGGCCAGAGCCCTCCGCCAATATGAACTCTCCGTAGATGTCCTCGAACAGAACGAGGATGTCTGTGAGGGTATCACGCGCGCCAACACAGGCATCATCTACACTAAAAACTCTACTGCCACCGGAACGCTCAAGAACAAGATGAGTGCCCGCGCGAGTGCTCATTTTGAACAACTCTGCCGCGATCTGGATGTGCCGTTCAGACGCTGCGGATATCTGTATATCGCTTCCGGCCCGAACGGTGAGTCTTTCCTGCAGGAGAGACTGGATCACGCACATGGGCAGGGAGATTATTCACTTAAACTCATGTCCGGCGATGAAGCACGCGCTCTTGAGCCTCGCCTGTCCCCTGCTTTTACTAAAGGTCTCTACGATCCGAATGTCGGAGCTGTTGATCCCTGGCTTCTCGGCATCGCTGCATATGAAAATGCGCTGCATAACGGCGCCGTATTTCATCTGAATGAAAAACTTGTCGCTATGCGGCAGACCGCGGACGGGTTTGAACTTGATACCACAGCGGACACGTATCGCTGCGGCGCAGTCCTCAACTGCGCAGGTCTGACCGCCGATGTCGTCAGGGAAATGATACTGCCGCCGATGATCCGCATCCGTCCGCGCGCGGCCGACTATTATATCCTCGATCCGCATGCCGGCGATCTGATCAGTCATATCATCTCCCAGGAAGATGAAGACGGCAAAGGTCTGACTCTTGTCCCGACAACGGACGGCAATATCCTTGCCGGACCGACGAACCGCCACAGTGATCTGCGCACAGACTCCTTCCCGACAAGCGAAGAAGGTCTGGCGCATCTGAGTGCCAAATGCAGGGAAGTCATCCCCGGTTTTCCCTTTGACATGGTCATCCGCAACTTCGGTGCCATCCGCCCTAATACACGCTACGGAACAGTCAAAGACGGCATATGGATCCCTGAGAAGAAGAACATCCCGGGCTTCCCGATCCTCGAGGAAGAAGGTCTGTTCTCACTGATCGGTATCAAGACGCCGGGCATCACCTGCGCGGAGGAACTCGGCATATATATGGCCGGCAAGATCACGGAATACCTGGGCATCACACGGCAAAACGCTGATTTCGATCCGGTTCGCAAAGGGATATCAAAACCATCCGAACTCACAAATGACGAGCATGCCTTGCTGATCGGTCAGGATCCCGCTTACGGCGAGATCGTCTGCCGCTGCAAGCAGATCACCAAAGGGGAAGTGCTCGAGGCGATCCGCCGCGGGGCTGTCAGTGTCGAAGGCGTCCGGCGCCGTGTCGGTGCAGGTATGGGACGCTGCCAGGGTGGATTCTGCCGGTCAAAGATCATGAAAATGCTGGAAGAAAGCATTGGCACGGACAAGACAACTGAAGGTTTTCATGTTTCCGCGGGGGATCGCTCTGTCTCCGGCAAAAACACTGATCTCTTATCAGAAAAAACCGAACATGTCGATCTCCTCGTTGTCGGTGCCGGAGCGGCCGGCATGGCCGCAGCGCTGACTGCCGCCAAAAATGGCTTGACCGTCCTTTTGGTTGACCGCAGTGACCGGCTCGGCGGCATCCTGCCTCAGTGTATTCACGATGGATTTGGACTTGGTTATTTCAGAGAAGACCTGACCGGTCCGGAGTACGCGGAGAAGTTTATCAAAAAGATTGACGAGTTTCTTTCCATGTCTTCGGACACTGACATTTCACGTCCGGCATTTGATCTGCGCTTGAACACAACAGTCCTGCGGCTGAACCCCGACCGCACCGCTCTGCTCTCCTCCGGGGCAGGCGTCTGCAGTGTGAGCTTTGATCAGTGCATCCTCGCGACCGGCTGCCGCGAAAGAGCCATCGGATCTCTCGGTATTGCAGGGACGAGACCTCAGGGTATTTATACAGCGGGAGAAATGCAAAAGCTCGTTAATCTGGAACACCGCGATATCGGCAAAAACATAGTGGTCCTGGGAAGCGGCGACATCGGGCAGATCGTAGCCCGGCGCCTCTCACTTAACGGCAAGAACATCCTTGCCATGGTCGAGAAAGAAGACCGTCCGGGCGGTATGGAGAAGAACCATAAGCGCTGCATCGAAGCACATCACATCCCGCTGATGCTGCGATCTACGATCGTCGGGATCATCGGCGAAAAGAAGCTTGAGGCGGTCGTCATCGAGAATCTGGACACAAAAAAACGTACCACACTCGAGTGTGATACGCTGATAACGGCTGTCGGTCTGATCCCCGAACGTGAACTGGTCTGGAATCTTCTGGCTGACGATTCCACCGCCTCGACAGACGCGCTCTCTCATGACGCACCTGCTTCGCAGCTTTCTCTTCCTTCCTGGCTCCACATCGCCGGCAACGCCGACTTCGTGCACGAGATCGTCGACTCCGTCACCTCCGAAGCCGAGCGCCTCGCCGCTTCGCTCTCAATACATTAATCTGTACTTCCGAAACCACCGTTGCGAATGTCAGCTACATCGTCATCCTCCGTCAAACCATACGGCAGAAAAACAGCCTGCATAAAGGCATCTCCCGCCGCAAGCTCCAGTACTTTGTCGGACTTGGCATCGCAGGTGATCTTTGTGAATATATGGCCCTCGTTGTCTGAACCGTAATAATCAGCGTCAATGATACCGACCGTATTATCAAGCTGAAGGCGGTACTTGAAGCCGAGACCGCTGCGCGGGAAGCAGCAAAGCACCCAGGAGGGATCCATCTTCACGCGTATCCCGGTCGGGATCAGAGCGCTCTCGCCAGCCGTCAGAGACAGATCGGACGGCAGACAGAAATCATATCCGGCGGAGGCAGCCGTCGCACGGCGCGGCAGTTTGATCGCATCATAGATCGCACGGACAGCCTCTTCGGACATATCGCTGTCCATTGCTTTGTGCCATCCCTGCTCAAACTGTCCGAAACTCACTTTTTCAAATCTTGCAATACGCGCCTGTGCCATATTCATCCTCCCTTTCTTTCAACATCATACCATGTCCTCCGCTTAACTGCCACACTACGACAATGAATAGCCGCGTTTTAAACAAAGCATAAAACCATGACCGGCAAGTACCCGTATTTTGAGAAGTTGCGCGAAAATATAGCCAATTTCAGCTTAAAATAGTAAAATAAACAAGAACTGCAGGTCTGTATCAGAAACAATCATGGACGATCTGAGCAAAAACAACATCCAAACAGAGGAGGCGCCTCTCTCCCGCCGCGAACAGCGCAAGTTAAAACGGCGCAACCGAAAGCGGATCAAACAGGAGCGCTGGGAATCCCGTTCATTCCCCAACAAGGTCCTGACCGTTCTCTGGCGCATGGTGATCGCAGCCGCGCTCATCTATGGTGCAATGGTGCTGGCACTTAATGCCTTTATGCGATCCGACACCTACCGGAAGCTTGCCGGCGACGCCTATGACGCGCTCGCTCAGATGAGCGACGGGACTTTCCGCTTGCTCTCCAATACACAGTTTCTGGACAAAGACGATAAGGTGATCGGCGAAGTCGATTCCGGCAGCTATACCTATGTCACGATCGATCAGATCCCGTCCGATCTGCAAAATGCCTATATCACCATTGAAGACAAAAACTATAAAGTTCATCAAGGCGTCGACTACACCGCGATCATCCGCGCGACCTTGGAACTGATCAAGCACAAGGGCGAGATCACCCAGGGCGGTTCCACAATCACACAGCAAGTCATCAAGAATAATCTGCTGACCGCAGATCAGACCTTCTCAAGAAAATTTACCGAGATACTGCTGGCCCCCAAACTGGAGAAAAAATACAACAAAGCCGAGATCATGGAGTTCTACTGCAATTCCAATTACTACGGCAACGGGTGCTACGGCGTGCAGTCAGCTTCAAAATTCTATTTTGACAAAAACTGCAAGGAACTGAACCTGGCCGAATGCGCGATGATGGCCGGCATCAGCCAAAGCCCGAATAAAAACAATCCTGTAGCAGACTATGACAGGGCGAAAAAGAAAATGACGACCATCCTCTACCGGATGCTCAAGCAGGACTATATCTCGCGGGAGGACTATGAGGCGGCTTTGGACACAGAGATCACGATCACACAGTCTGAAGCCAGTCTTGTCTCCAGCAACAACTATATGTGCAGTTTCGCGATGCACTATACGACACTGGAACTGATGAAGCAGGACGGATTCAAGCTGCGCTATCATTTTAAAAAGCAGGAGGATTACGACAAATACCGAGAGGCTTATGAAAAGGAATACACCGCGATGGCCTCGAAGATCCGCGAGGGCGGTTATACGATCAGAACGTCTTTCGATCAGAAGGTCCAGAAGACTCTGCAGAAGCAGGTCAATAAGACGCTCTCCGGTTCCGCAGAAAAGTCCCGCGACGGAAAGTATCAGCTGCAGAGCGCCGGAGTATGCTATGACAACAAGACCGGGCTTGTCGTCGCTGCCGTCGGAGGGCGCGGCGATTCTTACAACCGGGCTTTTCTCGCCAGACGGCAGCCCGGCTCCTCGATCAAACCCCTGCTGGTCTACACACCGGCGTTGAATGAGGGCAGTACTCAGCCATCCGCCGTCGTTGATGACCACCGGATCTATGCAGTCTCCGGCGATAAAGACAGCTACAGCCCTCAAAACGCCAACGGACGCTATCTCGGAAGAATGACTGTGCGTGAGGCTCTGGCCCGCTCCACAAACACGGTCGCCTTCCAGCTCTACAGCCCCGACTATATCGATTATCTGGCTGAGATGGAGTTCTCTTCCCTCGTGCCGGCTGACAACTCCGCTCTCTCACTTTGCCTTGGCGGCTTCACATACGGCGTGACCGTATCGGATATGGCCCGCGGTTATGCGACGCTTGCGAACGGGGGCATTTCTCCGGAAAAGACCTGTCTGATCTCTGTCACTCACGAGAAGGATGGCACGATATATGATGTGAAAAAGGTCAAACCGAAAAAGATCTATGAACATGACGCGGCATTCATGATGACTGATATGATGGAGGGTGTCTTCCTGGAAAAATACGGCACCTGTTATGGGCTGAAGACCGATGACCAGATCGTTGCCGGAAAGACCGGTACCACCAACTCTAATCGCGACGCCTGGCTCTGCGGTTATACGCCTTATTACACGACAGCTGTCTGGGTCGGCCGCGAAGACAACGCCGTTTTGGATCAGGGTTCTGACTATTCCAAGGCCATTTTCTCCGGTTTCATGACAAGTATCCACAAGGGAAAGTCTCCGAAGGATTTTAAGGTCCCCGACTCCATTCAGTACCGTCAGATCAAAAACGGTCAGTACACTAAAACAGTCTACGACAAAAAGAAACTAAACATGTCCAGGCGTTCCTATCTGCGCCGTCCGTCAGGTTATGAGTACTACTCCAAAAAACTGGCTGAGCACAAAGGAAGCTCGCCCAACCAGGGACAGAAGGCCGTTCTGGCGGAAGCTAAAAAGGCTGTGTCAGCATTTGAGAAGTACCGGATCACGGATATCGATTCCGCTCTCGGATTTGAAGCCGCATATTCCAAGGCTTACAAAATGGTCGATGCTCTGCCCGACAGTGCTGACAAAACAAAACTCCTGGAGCGTCTCCAGAAGCAGTACGAAACGCTGGAGGAACTTATGCTCTCCAGCTGGCAGCAGCTGATCAAAGAGAAAGAGGAAGCAGACATTCTCAAGGCTCAACAGCAGAGCGAGCTCAACGCCGAGGACAGCAAGATCCGTGCTCAGGACCAGTTGCATGATATGCGCATCAAACGCATGGATTGGTATCTGGATGTACTGTCCAACCGCAGATATAACACTGCGACCACGCAGCAGATCCTTGAAGATGCCTGGGCTGAACTGGACAACTGTTCTTCCTACGCTGAATACGATGATCTGTACGATGAACTGAAAAAACAAGAGGGGCGCATCAAAGCGCTCCCCTCTAAAATTCCGTCTGACAGCGAAAATGCCGGCGACGAGAAGAAATCATATCCTGACGAAAACTGATCTAGTGCACATCGTCTGCTCCCGACGGGGTGTCTGAACCGTCGTGAAGCTTTCCCTCCGCCGAAACATATTTACCCTCTTCATCCACATAGGAATCCGGATCATAAAACCTTGACGGCACCGGCAGATTCTTGTT
>OMSP01000078.1 GCA_900313775.1 uncultured Eubacteriales bacterium | reverse complement strand
GCAATGAGTGGAATACAGTTTTCGTTCTTACTATTGGCTATGATAATTGCGATTGGTTCTGTTATCACGGCTCAAAGAGTTTGGATGTTCAGAGAAATTTGAAATGAATTATATGGATAGCTTCGAGTGGCTGCTATGTCCAGTCTGTAACAGTAAAACTCGTATGATGCCCACATATCAGCGATTGATAAAGAAGAAGCGGCTTCAGGAAGTTAGAAGCTTCATCAATGAGGGTGGCTATTTCCCTAACTCTATCATCATAAGTATCGATACCAACGGTAAAGGGTTAACCTTTGATCAAGCGTCATCAAAGGTCGATAGTACAATATCCAAAATAGGTATCTTGCATATTCCCAAAAGGTACCGATCTGCCTATATTATTGATGGCCAGCATCGTTTATATGGCTATTCCGATTCCTTGTATGCATCTACCAATACCATCCCTGTAGTGGCTTTTGTGGATCTCGAGCGGAGTGAACAGATTAAGCTGTTCATGGATATTAACGAGAACCAAAAAGCAGTCCCCAAATCGCTTCGAGTCACACTAAATGCAGATATGCTTTGGGAATCTAATGATTATTCTGAAAGAAGGCAGGCCCTCCGTTCTAAGATTGCCCAGATGCTTGGAGAAGAGCCCACTTCTCCGCTTCATTCCAGAGTAGTTATTGGTGAAAATGAATCAACACCGGATCGGTGTATTACAGTTGAAGCTATTCAGTCTGCTCTTCGAAAATGCCGTTTCTTCGATACCTACGGGAAGAAAAATGTTCTTCAGAAGGCAGGAACGTTTGATTGCGGAGACAATCAAGAGACTTGTGATCTTTTCTATCCATTTATAGAGAAGTGCCTGCTGTATATTAGAGAAACCTGTCTTCCCGAATGGGACAAAGGTGATCGAGACAGCGGAATGCTTACGATGAACCGCGGCATGCAGGCGGTGATTCGAGTTATAGATGACATAGTGAATATGCTGGTCGATAAAGGGATGATCACACCTAAATCTCAAGACCTGGATGACATGTTTGGATTGATCCAGTACTACCTAAAGCCGCTTACAGATTACATAAATGCGTTAAATGCAGAACAGCGTAAAGATTTACGAGGATATTTTGGTGGCGGTGCAGATACAAGGTTCTGGCGGGCTTATCAAAAGGCAGTAGCCGATGCGCGGCTTGATTTCAATCCAGAAGGCCTAGAAGAATACTGGCAAAACGAGACAAAGGTATATAACGATGAGACAAAGTCTATGCTTCGTGAAATCGAGTCTAAGATTAAAGATATTATTGCTGGCAGGCTCGAAGACTACTTCGGAGATAGCTGGCTGATAAAAGGACTTCCTAAGCCTATCTATACAAGAGCTAAAAACGAGGCGGATGAAGCGGTTTACGAACATGTTTCAAATAACGGGGAAGAGATTGACATTCCTATTTGGAATTATATTACTCTGGCAGATTGCAAGCAGATTGTACTCAATGGCAGAAACTGGTCTCTTTTCTTTGAAGATACTTTTGTTCGTCCGGAAGAAATTAATCTGGCTGGTGGAAAGGATCCGAAAACAGACTGGATTATACGACTCAATACTATCACAAACAAATTACAGAAAGACAGTTATAGCGTACCCGTTGATGAATATAGCTATGTGAAGAGTATTTATGACTGGGTTATGGGAATATTGGTGTTTTAAGATTAATTCGAATATATAAGTACCCATATTAACACTTAATGGAGCAAGTATGTTTTGAAGAGGTAGCTTATGGAAAACGGAACCAGACTTAGACTGTTATACATTTACCAACATCTCTTTAAATACTCCGACGCTGACCACCCGATTTCTACGCCGGAGCTTTTGCAATTCCTGAAAGACGAACATGGCATGGAGGTTAACCGGACTACCCTTCCGGGGGACTTTGCCATGATGGAAAAGGCCGGAATACATTTTGAGGTCATCAAATCCCGGCAGAACAAATACTATTTTGACAACCGACTTTTTGATATACCGGAGCTGAAGGTTCTGATTGATGCGATTTCCTCTTCCAAGTTCATTACCGAGGAGCAAAGCCAGGAACTGATCCGGAAGCTGATCACTCTCACATCGGAATACAATGCGGAAAAGCTGCGTCGTCATGTAACAGTCGAGGGCCGCGTTAAAACGGAAAATGAAAAGGTCCTCAACATTCTCGATTACGTGAATGAAGCGATCGATAAGGGCCTTAAGATCCGGTTCCAGTATACGGAATATAATAATCGCAAACGCAAAGTCATGAGGAATAAAGGCGAGTACTATGTTGTCAGTCCTTATGTTCTTGTGTGGGACGGCGATTATTATTACCTGATCGGCTACTGTGATAACCGTGAACATATGCGAAACTTCCGGCTTGATCGCTTCTACAGGGCGCCCATGATACTGGAGGATGAAGAAGCTGTTCCCATGCCGAAAGACTTTAACCTGGCAGCATACACCAAAAAAGTTTTTCGCATGTATGACAGCGACGAAACCATTGATGTGGAGCTTCTTTGCGAATCCAATGTCATGAACGGGATTGTGGATCAGTTCGGCACCAAGGTAAAAACCAAAGAGGTGGATAGTGATCATTTTAAGGCTATCGTAAAGGTCTGTCCCTCTCCTACCTTTTACCGCTGGGTGTTTGGCTGGGACGGCGCGATGAAGATCCTCGGACCGGAAAAAGTCAGAGATGAATATAAGGAGATGCTCAGGAAAGCACTGCAGGACTAAGGGCATTGTAAATAGTTGCTTTAATTGGGAGATGAACAGTGGGCGGAGAAAAGGAAATTGACGTGGCGTTTGATTTTACGTCTGA
Organism: uncultured Eubacteriales bacterium; assembly: GCA_900313775.1. GTDB lineage: Bacteria > Bacillota > Clostridia > Lachnospirales > Lachnospiraceae > RUG842. The sequence continues at coordinate 3,849 of OMSP01000078.1, read as the reverse complement.
TAGCCCGAACTACTGGGACGGCTTTTGGGAACGCAATTCTGGTTTAGGTGCAGGGCAGGTGGATCCAGACACCGCAAGCAAGACACTACAACGATATCATCAAATATTGTGGAGCAGAAAACTGCCGTGCGGGGAAACGATGGACTTATCCCGTGGATCAGGGCCATATTACCTTACATGGAAGAATTTTAGATTTGGAAGTGATACTATCATCCTCGGATTTAGATATCAAAAGCTTCAGAAGTTGTTGAAAGAAGTTTCCATGGTGCTTCCTGATTACAAAAAATATGCCGAGGATCTGGTGCATAGGGCATATACGATTGGGGGAACTACTATTTTTCCTAAGCATGTGAATAGTATTAATCAGATAAAAGGCACAAATCAACAGATTGGAGACCGATGGGATCTGACGTTGGAATGTATACGAAGATACTATCAAAACGAACAGAGTCCACTCTATGAAACACTCGCAAAAGACAAGGAATTCTTTGATTTATTTGTCGATTTTAAAGGCTATGTGGATTTCTTTTTCTTTCAGGATTGTGTTTCCAAGGATTACACAACGGTAAACATATGGCTTGGGAAAGGCGAGTTTACTGAGAGCCCATTGCCGCAAAATGCGCAAGAATACTTCACCTTTATTGATTTTCAGTTAGATTTTCTAAATAAGAGAAATAAGCGAATTGATCAATTTGCAAATCAATAGGACTCGGAACGTTCAGGTGGTCCTGCTCATTATATCGCTAAATATTTACAAAAGATTCTCGACCTGTCAGTAGAAACTGACAGGTCATTCTAATTTGAGAAAAACCTCTTGATTATCGAACGAATGTTTGTTATCATATGCACACCAGAAGCGGGGTGCTTCCGATAGAATTAAACATGACCCACAGGAGGCTTAGACCATGAGACATAAAGATCCTGAACTGATGAACCGCATCAGCAGCTTTATCGGAGAATACTACAGAGAACATCATTCCACGCCGTCGACCAGACAGATCGCTTCAGCCATGGGGGTCTCCCCTTCCAGCGGTTATAAGTACCTGGTGGCAATGGATAAGGCGGGAATGCTGAAATACGAAGACGGTGTGATCACTGATCTTCCGAAGATCGAAAAGACAAAGACCGGTTCCTTCTCTGCCCCCCTGGTCGGCAGTATCCGATGCGGGGATCCGGAGATGGAAGAAGCCCAGGTGGAGATGTATGTGAACCTGCCGGAAGCCATTTTCGGGAAAGGCGAGTTTTACCTTCTCCGAGCTGTCGGTGACTCCATGGAGGACGTGGGAATCCAGGAGGATGACCTGGTCCTAATCAAGAAGCAGTCTGACTGCGAGGTCGGTGATATCGTGGTCGCGCTGGATGAGAACAATGAAAATACCCTGAAGGTTTACGGCGGTATCGACAAGAAGACCAGGAAGGTGATCCTGAAGTATGCAAATGAAGCCGTGTATCCCGGAAAGGTGATCCTTGTCAAAAAGCTGGTTGTGCAGGGCGTTGCAAAGAACGTCATCAAACGGCTTTAAGGCAGCATACGGAGCGGAGGTGATTTAAGTGCGAACAGCAGATGTAAAGTGCCCGGAATGCGGCACGATGAATAATAGTCTCTTTTTGGAAGAGACGGATGGATTGATGGAATGCGACTGCTGCGGCTGTACGGTACAGCTGCGGAAAATGGCCATTTCACTTAGCAGCAAGGAGGAACATCGCTGGCAGATCATCCGGTTCTGGCCGGCAGCAAGGCTTGCGGTATAGCAGGGAGGAAAACCTTCTCTCTATAGCCGCCGGGCTTTATTCAAAACAGGAGGAAGACATTGAATAAAGTTTTTGTTCAGGTGGACAGCAGGCGGCTGGAAAGCGGCGATGTCGTCCCCCTATCCATCGCCTGGGAGGATGGCCGTGTATGGAACATTGACAGAGTGCTCCATTCCTGCTCTTCCCTCGACGGAGAATTTGAAGGAATTCGCTACACGGTGATTATCGGTAGTGCGGAAAAATACATTTACAGAGTCGGTCACGCGTGGTACGTGATGGCTTAACAGGAGGTGTCAGAGTGAAGAGATTCACTTCGAACGACGAGATCGAAGACCTCTGTGAAGCCATGATAAAAGACTTCTTCAAAAGCAAGCATTATACAAATGTGAATTGCGTAGATATTGAAGCCTTTGTCAAGGAATATCTGGGGGTTCCAATCGTCTATGAAACATTTGCAGAGCCTGACCCGGGGAGAATAGGGTTTCTGTCAGATGGAAAAAGACCTCTTCTTGTCAGAAGAGGAGGCAAAGTTGAGCAGGTAGTATTCCCGGCTAGAACGGCCGTGATTGAAAAGTACCTGCAGAGTCCCAAGGAAAGCGCAAGGAAGCGCTTTACCATTGCCCATGAAGGCGCACATGATGTAATGGGCCGCCACATCCCACTTCAGGCGAATCCCATGGCAGCATTCCACAGCGAGTATGATTCCGAAATGACATACACCCCCGACATGCTGAAGGAAATGCTGAACGTCAACGAATGCTTTACCAATCGAGCAGCCGCCTGCTTCCTGATGCCGAGGTTTCTGGTGGCGCGGGTACTGAAGCGGCACAACAATTCCCAAAAGGTAATTTTATACGATAGCAGCATCCTTTCCCAGGGCCAGAAGATCCTGATCCAGAAGATGGCGGATACGATGGGCGTCTCCTACAGGGCATTTTATAACCGCCTTCAGGAGCTGGGTCTGTTTGAGGACAGGCCGGTCGAGGAGTACCTGCATTCGGGCCTGAGATACGGAGGTGAGATGAATGCAGAACACGATTGAAAAAAGGACCCTGTCCGGGCCGGATCTTCAGTACCGGCTCGAACAGTCCAGAAAGGCAACGGAAGGCAAGGCGCTTCGCACGATCCGCTGTCCCGGCTGCGGCTTCTACCTTCTGGATGTGGAGGATTACGAACACTATATTGTCCGGGTCAAATGCCGGAAATGTAAATTCAACGATGTGATCGATACCGCGTTTTTCCGGACGATGAAAAAGAAGCAGCTGAACCGGCTGAAGAAATACAGCGAGGAACTGGGGAAGGTGCGGTATGACAGATGAGGATCGGAAGAAATTTTCCCTGCCCAGAGTGTACATCTGCATCGATCTGAAATCCTATTACGCTTCCGTAGAATGTGTTTACCGGAACCTGGATCCGCTGAAGGCGAACCTGCTGGTGGCAGATCCGTCCCGGTCCGATCAGACAATCTGCCTGGCGGTCTCTCCTTCCCTGAAGGCAATCGGTGTCCCATCAAGGCCGAGGCTCTTTGAGGCCAAGCAGGCGATCCGGATGTATGAAGCTGAACAGCATACAAAGGTTGAGTATATCATTGCCGTCCCCAGGATGGCGGAATACGAACGGATCTCCGCAAAGATCTATGAGATCTACCTGCGGTATGTGGCCCCTGAGGATGTGCATGTTTACTCGATCGACGAATGCTTCATCGATGTCACCGGGTACCTGCACATGTACGTGAAGGAGGCGGAAGCCGCCGGAACCAATCCCGCCCATGTCATGGCCATGACCATGATCCGGGATGTGTTAAAAACGACCGGCATCACCGCTACCGTCGGGATCGGGACCAACATGTACCTGGCAAAGGTGGCCATGGATATCGTGGCAAAGAAACGGCCGGCGGATAAGGACGGCGTCAGGATCGCGGAACTGAATGAGGATTCTTACAAGTTCCTGCTCTGGGACCATAAGCCGCTGACAGACTTCTGGCAGATAGGCCCGGGAAAAGCAAGAAGACTCTATAAGGCCTGCATGATGACCATGGGTGATGTCGCGGAACGGTCCCTTTGGGATGAGGAATGGTTTTATAAGCAGTTCGGCATC
>OMSP01000091.1 GCA_900313775.1 uncultured Eubacteriales bacterium | reverse complement strand
GAGTTCTTTCTTTTCATCTCTTACTCAAATCGCCTTTTTATAAATCTTGGTGCTGCCGGAATAGTTATGGCGGATCTTTCGCGCTCTGCTCGGCAGCCGCTTCGATATTGCCATACATAACACTTATTATATCGGCTGCCGGCGTGATAAGGGTGGGCTCGGAGCCGACTGGAGGCAGTTCTTTGCAGAGGACGGCGCAGGCAGGCGTCGAGGACTGCACAGCAGGCCGGTACCTCGGACACGAACAGACGGCGCCTCGGGCACTGAGCGGGCGCGCAGCAGGTACGCCGGATCCCTAAGGCGCACCTGCCTCAGAGATCGTATCCGGCAGCAAATACCTCCTCATCCGATCTGTTGTCATAGACCGTCAGTTTAAGCGGATACTCGTCGCCCTCGATCAGGATCTCCTCCTGCGTATATCCGACTTTCACCCGGCCGCCCGACTCTTTGATGAATTCCCAAACGCAGCTGTCTTTTTCAAAATCCTGCCTCACGGATTCAGTTACGAGGATCTCCCCGCGAAGATTCTCATTGCAGAGCAGCATTAAGCACTCATACAGGTCATCGCCCTGAAACCTTGTTATCAGATCATCAATATAGTCGCTGTGATCGTCATTCCAGATGCTGTATTTTGACTCATTTCGATGATCTGCAATGTCGGGGTAGTGCGCTGTGATATAGTCTCCGAGCCAGCGGGACACCTTCTTCGCGCCGATGTAATTGAGATGAGTGCCGTCCTTGAAGATGTCGGTCTTATAGTTCAGGATCCCTTTGTTCGTCATATTGACGTAATCAAACTCGCCGTATTCCCGGAAAGCGCTTTCGAACGAAGCGGCTATGTTCAGCTTCTGGTCAACAGCCGGATACGGCAGGTACACGAATAACAGATCGATGCCCTTGTCGTTACAGTATGAAATGATCCGCGGAATATACTCCGAACAGACACTGGTAAACTCGAAATCAGCGGGCACTTCATGCTCTTTGTACTTCACAGCTTTATGACCCAGCAGGAGTTCCGCACCTTTTTCTGTCGAATAATGCGGTTCGAAGTCCTCCCGCGAGAGTTCCTTCCAGCGGTAGTGATACATCTCAAAATTGAACAGGAAATCGCTTCTGTGCTCGTAATCATCGAAAATGTCCTTTACAGCCGCGATTTTGCTTTTCGATAGAGAGATCGAATCAAATTGAACGTGCTGCTGTTCGATCCGGTCCGGTCGGTACTTGCCGTTCCCGCCCTCGAAGCTGTCATATTCAACGATCCCGTACAGGTCCATGACCACCAGCCGGGGCGATGTATTCCTGATGACATCCTGAAGGATGTAATAATCCTCTGCGGGTGTGCAATTTGAATAAGCCCAGTTGTATGACGCAATGCCGTTGCTGCTCCAGATCTCCTGCGGCAGGATCGTATTATAAGCGTGGCTCGTCCCCATAAAGATCACATCGAAATTGGTCCCGGAGTCATAGAAGGCGCGGTATTTTTCCCTTGCGGTCTTCTTTTCCATGAGATTCATGACCCCGCACAGGACACCTGCCAAAATACAGAGGAAGACCACCGTGGATACGGAGCGCTTAATGATAGTTCTTTTTCGCATTTTTGTTCGTTGAGATGAGTGTGGCCGGCGCATTTAAAACTGAAAATAAATAAAACCGGCCGGATCATATCCCGATCCCCAGATGCCGAAGACCAGAATGAAGACCACTGATGTTATGTAACATATCCATCGGAACCAGAAAGGCTGCGCTTCGATGACACGGGAAACGGAGATGCCCTTTCTTTTACAGAGATCAGCCGCTGTCAGAATGAGGACAGAAAAGCTCATCAGCCCGAAGTCTTTCTGATCAAGTCCGCATTTGTAAATGCTTCCGTCAAATAAGATCCACCAGTTGCGCGCGCTGAAAATGCTTTTGATGATCCGCACGGCGCTCGAAAAACTGTCCGCTTTGAAAAAGATCAGCGAAAAGGAGAAGAGCAGGAATGTTGTCAGCGCGCAGAAGATCCCGGTCGCCAAGGAGACTTTATCCTCTTTTGCGCCACCCTCGATCCTGACACGTATTCCCGCTCTGACCGGCCGCAGCAGGTCCCCTATGATCTGGAACAGCCCGTTGACAAGTCCCCAGACCACATAGGTCCATTGGGCCCCATGCCACAATCCGCTCAGGCCGAACGTGATCAGCAGGTTGAGGTATTTACGGACCTTCCCTTTGCGGTTCCCGCCCAGAGGTATATATACATAGTCCCTGAACCAGGAGCTCAGCGAAATGTGCCAGTGCCTCCAGAACTCAGACACGCTTCCCGTCATAAAAGGCGCGTCGAAATTCTCCATCAGCCGGATCCCGAAAAGCATGGACGTACCGATCGCGATCGCGGAGTACCCGGCAAAATCACAGTATATCTGAACCGCGAACAGGATCGAAGCCGCTGCCAGGAAGACGCCCGGGAACCGATCCGGATCTCCGTAAACAGTATTTGTAAAAATAGAGATCCTGTCAGCGATCACTATTTTCATAAAGTATCCCCAGAGCATCACGAGAAGCCCGCGGCGGAACATCTTGTAAGAGATCCTGGGGGCTTTCGACAACCGGACCAGCAGATTTTTGGAGCGCTCGATGGGTCCCGCTGCAAGTTTGGGGAAGAAGGACACGAACAGCGCGAATCGCAGGAAATTCCTTTCCGCGCAAATATCGCCCCGATACACATCGACGATATATCCGATGACCTGAAAGGTATAGAACGATATCCCTGCCGGAAGAAATATATTGCGCCATGGCCTGCTCATGGCTTTGATCCCCAGAAGCGAGGCCAGGTACTCTATATTCTGCCATGCGAATTCGAAGTACTTGAAGCAGAACAGAACGGATAGATTCAATAAGACACAGCTGATCACGCACAATTTCCTGAGCCGCTGTCTGCGGTCTTCTTCCATATGACTGTCCGTCTTGATCCTCTCCAGAGCCAGGCCGCTCAGATAAGTGGCCACAGTCGAGAACAGGAGCAGCAGTATATATTTCGCATTCCAGCACATGTAATAGTAATAACTGCAGATCAGCAGCCACAGATATTTCACTCTGCGCGGCATAATATAATAAACCGCCAGCGCGACCGGCAGGAACACTAAGAAATG
>OMSP01000059.1 GCA_900313775.1 uncultured Eubacteriales bacterium | reverse complement strand
GATGTATCACTTTCGAGCGCTATGGTCAGGACAGTGTCTCCATCCGGTGTGTAATCCAAACTCTCTACTTTATCCAGCTTTCGGTTGATCTGGCGTGTGCGTACACCGACCAGCGTCTCAAGGTTTTTGTCTACCTGGTTAAGGTTCTCCCGAGCCTTGGTCAGCACCTTCTCAAAAGTAGTGAATTCCTTCTTGACATCGGCCAAGAGGCTCCAGACCTCGTTGGAGTGCTTTTGGATAGCGAGAGTACGGAATCCCATCTGCAGACTGTTGAGAAGGGCCGCCATGGTCGTAGGCCCCGCGATATTGACGCGGTAAGTGCGCTGCAGTTCCTCCAGCATACCCATCCTGATCGCTTCGGCATACAGTCCCTCAAACGGAAGGAACATGATACCGAAATTCGTCGTATACGGAGGATCCAGGTATTTTTCACTGATATCCTTGGCTTCGGACTTCAGCCGCTTTCGAAGTTCTTTCTGCGCGGCATCCAGCAGTGCGGGATCTCCGCTCTCACCGGCATCGATCAGCTGCTGATAGGTCTCCCCCGGGAACTTAGAGTCGATAGGCAGCCATATCCTTGGGATTTCCTTATCCTGACCGGGAAGTTTGACCGCGTATTCGACATTGTCCTTGCTGCTGCGCTTGGTCCGCACATTGGCTTCATACTGCTCAGGTGAAAGGATCTCCTCAAGGATACTGCCGAGCTGCATTTCTCCGAGCATACCGCGCGTCTTGACATTGGAAAGCACCTTCTTTAAATCGCCGACACCGCTGGCCAGTGTCTGCATCTCTCCCATACTGCGATGAACCTGCTCCAGTTGTTCACTTACTCTCTTAAACGACTGGCCGATACGATCCTCCAGCGTCTTCTGCAGCTTTTCATCGACCGTCTCCCTCATCTTCTCGAGCTGGTCGTTGTTCTCCCTGGTCAGCGTAGTGAGCTGCTCACGCATCGAAGTACGGATATTATCCAGCTTCTGCTCATTCTGACGGGAACTCTCGCCGAGCACATCCTGGAAATCTCTGATCTTGTCGGACATACCGGTCAGCTTTTCTCCGATATTGGCCGATACCGCGTCGCCGTAGTTTTTGAACACACTGTCTATGTGAGCGCGCGTGTTGCGCTCGGACTGAGAGAGATCATCGCGCAGTTCCTCGCGTATCTCATTCTGACGGCGGATCATCGCCTCCTTTTCGCGTTTGTCCTGCTTTTTATTTGAAATGGTGATAATGATCGTGATGACGGAAAGCACCAATACGACAAGCGCTATGATCAGCACGATGATAATGGATGTATCAGTCATGAAAAGCCCTTCTTTGCTGCGTTTGATTAATAGTGAATCATACGATATCTCGCACTTTCCCTGATAATATATATACCATATTTTGGGTTATTTGACAATCTATCACCGCTTTAGTATAGTAGAGAACGATAGAGGCGCGGCTGACATCAGTAGTCTCAAACAGAGGGTTCAGGAACCCCGGAGATGAAAGGGGACGCCGCCGAGGAGACGGGTCAGGCCTGACTGTCCGTCATCCGGGACGCGGGAATAAGATCCCGCGGACTGTCGCAACTGTTTGCGGAGAGCTGTCATGATGTGAATATTACTCACATCCCGTCACGGCATCCGCCGTGGCGTTTGTTTATGAAGAAGGAGGAGTAACTATGTTTGTCAACACATTCTGGGCATTAGTCCCGCCGCTTATCGCCATAGCACTGGCGCTGGTCTTCAAGGAGGCCTACAGCTCGCTGTTTGTAGGTATACTTGTCGGCGCCCTGCTCGTCGCCAAGGGCAATCCGATCAAGGCAGTCGATAAAATCGTCAACGACGGCCTGGTCGCCGCGATCGCAGACAATGCAGGCATCTTCCTGTTTCTGATCCTGCTCGGCATTCTGGTCGCACTCATCTCAGCCTCCGGCGCAAGCGCAGCGTTCGCACGCTGGGCCAAGACACATATCAAGACGCGTGCAGGCGCCATGTTTGCGACCTTTGTTCTCGGCGTACTGATCTTTATCGATGACTATTTCAACTGTCTGACTGTCGGTACTGTCATGCGCCCGGTCACTGATACCCACAAGATCTCACGCCCGAAACTGGCCTATCTGATCGACGCGACTGCCGCGCCGGTATGTATGATCGCGCCTGTCTCATCCTGGGCGGCCGCTGTCTCCGGTGTCGCCAACGATCTGGACAACGGAGTATCCGGTATACAGCTGTTTATCAAGGCGATCCCTTACAACTTCTACTCGCTGCTTACCTTCGTATTTATCATCTCGCTTGTCTTCATGCGCTTTGACTACGGTCCGATGAAAAAATACGAGGAGCTGGCCGAGGAAAAGGGTGAGCTGACAGCTCTCGACGCCGAAGAAGAGGCAGCAGATTCCGGCAACGCGAAGGGCCGCGTATTTGATATGGTCCTTCCCGTCATCGTGCTGATCATCCTGTGTACAGTCGCAATGATACGCGTCGGCGGCTTCTTCAGCCACAAGAGCGGCAACTTCCATCAGCTGCTCACCTCTTTCGGTGACACTGATTCCTATGTGGCTCTTCCCTGGGGCGCGCTGATCACATTGCTTCTTACTATCATCTATATGCTCGCCCGCCGCGTCGTGAGCTTCAAGGAAGCCATGAGCTGCATCCAGAAGGGCTTTGTCGCCATGATCCCGCCGATGGTCATCCTGACTCTGGCCTTCTCGCTGAAGGCTATGACTGGCGCTCTCGGTGCAGATGTCTTCGTTCACAATGTCATGGAGAACGCCTCTGACCATCTGTACAGCCTGCTGCCGGCAGTCATCTTCCTGGTGGCTTGCTTCCTGGCATTTGCCTCAGGAACCAGTTGGGGGACATTCGGTATTCTGATCCCGATCGTCATGGCGGTCTTCGATGCAAGCTCACCGCTGCTTATCATCGGCATCTCGGCCTGCCTGGCGGGCGCTGTCTGCGGCGACCACTGCTCACCGATCTCAGATACGACGATCATGAGTTCGGCAGGCGCACAGGTCGAACACGTCAAGCATGTCTCGACTCAGCTTCCCTACGCGATCTCTGTCGCCGGCATCAGCTTTGTCATGTATATCATTGCCGGATTCGCACAGAACGCTGCGATCTGCCTGATCATCGGCGCTGTTGTCACCGTCGCTTTCCTGTTCTTTATGAGGGCGATGGTAGGCCGCCGTGCGATGCACAAATAGAAATACTTATCACTCGAATATACAAGAACCCCGGCAGACATCTGCCGGGGTTTTAATTGTGTGCTTATATATCTTTATCTGACGTGACTGCGTATAAAGTTCATGACCTGATCGTATATCTCGTCGGGTGCGTATATCTGATTGGCACCCATCGATTCCCTGATATCGATCATATTGTATCTGCGCCGCTCTTTCACTCTCCGTATATTGGCAAAATATGTATGCGCGATATGTTCTGACATCATCATTCCCGCAGCCGGGCCGGCATTGACCGGATTGCCGGAAGCCATTGCTCCAAGGGCGACAGCCGCGCCCATTGCTTTATTCCGGCTGACAGTCGACTTGGACTGAACGATCTTGACTCCCCGGTCATCCATCTCAAATTTCAGAAGATAGACGCCCCCCTTGACCTTCATCGCTATCAGATAAGTCAGGAAAGCCAGAAGGACCATAGCGGCAGTTATAAAGACAAATAAGATGGTCACTGCCAGAACCCCCCTCGGGAAGAAGTCCCCGCTTCCCGAGAAGAGGACGAGCATCAGTATCCACAGACCTGCCATGCACAGGATCAGGATCCTGAGAACGGTCCACAGGATCGACTTGTTATTCTTCATGTCAAGTTCATACTGCCAACGGTATTTTCCGTCTTCACCCGGCTGAAACATCTGCTGTTCCATATGACAATTCCCCGATCTTTGCCGCATATTGCTGTGTCTATTATATCATAGTTTATTTTTACAGACAGATAAGGTATAATATGGATTGTAAGCATGCAATCATCACGATGTATTCATTCATTACATAGAAAGAGAACGGACATGAAAGAACTAGAAAAATATGTTACCAGTATCCCTGATTTTCCGGAACCCGGCATCATCTTCCGCGACATCACTTCGATCGTCGGCAATGCAGACGGACTGAAGCTGGCGGTGGACGGACTGCAGGCTGCTGTCGAAGATGTCGACTTTGATATCATCGCCGGCGCCGAGGCCCGCGGATTCATCTTCGGCATGCCGCTTGCCTACAACATGCACAAGCCTTTCATCCCTGTCCGCAAAAAAGGCAAACTCCCCCGCGCTACCATCTGCGAAGAGTATGCTCTTGAGTACGGCACAGCGGAGATCGAGATCCATAAAGACGATATCAAGCCCGGACAGAAGGTCGTGCTGATAGATGATCTTCTTGCGACAGGCGGCACCCTCAAGGCTGCGGCGAATCTCATCGAACGCGCCGGTGCCGAAGTGGTAAAGATCATCGTCATCATTGAGTTGGCCGGCCTGAACGGTCGCGCCGTTCTCGAGGGTTATGATGTGGAATCTCTGATCTGCTATGAAGGCAAATAATCCATGCCCTGACTGATGACAGAAAAAATAAGGCTGCCGCAGATGCGGCAGCCTTTTTGCTTTACAAATCATTTTACGATACTCTTCAGTTCAACACTGCTTCTTTCTCAGCATCAGACTCATCATTTTCTTTGCCCATCTTCAGTATCATGAAAGCCTGAACAGCCAGTATGAGTGCCATCAGGATGGTCCATCTGTCGACCAGCGCCAGTGAAAGGCTGATGTCTTCTGTGCGGAAGAAAGCGATGGCGGCGACGGCTGCAGTCAAAATGGCGAGGATCCTGTTTCTCTTTCCGGCTGCCAAAACAAATGCTGCGGCTGCGACTGTAATAAAGGCAATGATCAGATTGATGACAGCCCAACTGCCTTCAGCTTTTTCAGTGACGACCTTTTGGATAGGCGCGACATGCGGTACTGCCGAATCATTGATCGATGTGTTCACCACCTGTGCATCAGACGGTTCGTTGCTCTCTGCGTCTGCCGCGGTGAGCATATTTGCCGCTGACTGTACTGCTGAAGAAATTACGTTACCGATTACAGTCTCGTTCTCATTTCCGACAGGATCAGCAGATCTCATATGCACATCGCCGATTGCTGTGATCACCGGCACAAAGACTTTGGTCTCTTCGTCAGAGTCTTCAGCCTGCACTTCAGCAGAATCGTCTTCCTGTGTCAGCTCCTGCGGGACATCCGTTGACTCATCAGCCAGTTCCTCGGCCTGATCTTCTGCGGACACATCAACCCGTTCTTCATCCTGCTCATCAATCGACTCGTCTGGCAGTTCTTCAGCCGGCTCATCGGTGACAATGTCCATGATTTCTTCCGCAATGGCTCTTACAGCTACGATGCCGTCCACGTGGATGCCGTTCGACTGATATTTTACAGAGAACCACTGAACTGTATAATGCTCAACATCGAACTCATCAAAGTTTTCATCTTTGGTGATCTTCTTCACTTCCCCGTCTACCAGCACCTGCACACAGCCTCCGGCCGCGATCCTGGTCTTGAGCTCATCAATAACTTCCTCGTCTGTCGGGAAATCCATGAAGCTGATCTCGTACTCTGTGTAACCGGCTGCTTCATTGCCGTTTCTCGAATCGTAATAATTGCTGATCGGTGTCTCGGTCATGCCTCTGATCAGTTCATCACATTTCTCGATGCCGATGCCGTTGGACTCCTGATTGATGAGGACGCGTCCGTTGCCCTCCTGTTTCCAATTGTACATAATAGCCTCGTTCGCCGTTCCCGGATAAGCGATAGTCCCGTAGATACCGCTCATATAATTTGCAGCTTTGTTGTCTGTTGTCTTGGGAGGCTCGGCCATTCTGTAAATGCTGAATGTCGTATATCTGTATTTACCGTCACCGTTAAATTTAAAGGTGTTGTTCCAGACGGCTGTCAGCTTGACGATCCCGTCACGGTTTTTGTCGTATGCAGCTGCATTGGTGATCAGGTCGACTGCATCTTCAGCAGAAATAACTTTGCCTGTCTCACTCTTCCAGCCCATGAACTCATAGGAGATCTTGCCGCTGGTAGAGTTTTTCTGTGTCTGATAAAGATTTCTGGAGAGACCGCGGATCTGATAGGCCGTCTGCTCATCTGTTTTGGTAAGCGTCTCGGAAGAAGATCCGAGTCCGTTTATCTCAGGAACGAAGACCGCATCAGCCGGCGTATTGAGATTGTATGACACAGTGATCGGAGCCGCTTTCTCAGCTTCCTCTTCCGGACTCTTATCCTCTGCTTTGTCCTGCGGGACTGCAGCGGCAGCCGGCTCTGTGCTTTCCGGGATCTGCGCCTGCCCGTTCACAGCGATCTCTTTCTCCTCTGTGGCTTCGGCTTTGACATCATCAGTCACAACAGCTTCCTCTGTCTGATTCTCAACTTCCGATGCATATGCCGGAGCAACTGTGCTGACCGAAAGCGGTAAGACTAACATCATTGCTAAAACAACTGCCGCGATCCTGATGTGTGTTCTCTTGGTTTTCATGTGGTCCTCCTTCGTGTTGCCGTTTGTTCTTACGAGTACAGTATGCGGCATTTACCGTCACAGGAGGCGTCACGAAAACACAAAAAATGAGGGCTGCCATAAAGGCAGTCCTCAACAGGTTTCGTCAGTATTCTTCTGTATTAGAATTGGTGATCTTTGATCTTTCTTGTCTTTGAAGCACTCATCAGATAGTATTTCCTATTGCTCTTTTTGCCCGAATCGTTCCAGCAGGTATCAATGTGGTACCATTTGCCTTTGATCTTCACCTTAGTCCACATATGACTTCCGCTCTGGTTTTGTACCAGATCACAGGGGATCCCCAACCGGGTCATGCAGGCGTAGAACGCTTCAGAATAACCCTGGCATACAGCCTTCTTTTCAACCAGTGCTCCGTACGGGTTGCGGCAGTTCTGACGATTCTTTGTATTGTCATAAACGCAGGCTTTGCATATCTGCTCATCGACATATTTTATCCGGTTCTTGACGCCTTTTTTCTTTTTTGCGCCCTTTACGATGGCATTGATCTTAGCATCGGCCTTCTTTCCGAGAGTCATCCCGGCTTCGGCTGAGCGCACCGCCTTGTCGAACTGCACAGATGTAACGACTGTTGACTGCCGGCTTCGGTAAGCTGTATACGAAGAATTGAATCTCTGAAAATAGGGCTGATACAATGCTTCCATCTTTTTGAAATCCATCCAGAAATCATTCGAGCTGGCAACGACTTCATTTTGGAAACGGATACGCACCTTGCCGGCATCGTTCGGCTCGGCCGT
>OMSP01000060.1 GCA_900313775.1 uncultured Eubacteriales bacterium | reverse complement strand
GTCATACTCGCCCGGTCCGGCGACGCGCAGATGCTGGATCTTGAGCTGGAGCGCGTTCATATATGTAGAGACCGGTCCCTGCACGTCGACAAAATCTTTCTCTTCAAAATCAGCGATTCCCTCAGATTCCGTGTCCCAGATCTTGGCGGACAGTGTCCCCGTATTGTCCTGTAACGTCAAACTGAAAAACGGCTTGCCGGCCTTGGTCTGGCCTGTGCGTTTCTCCTTGCAGAAATAGATCCCGCGCAGCTGCTCGCCGTCCATGATCTCATTGATCTTTTTCATTTGAAACCACCCTTCTAAGTCCTGTGTTCGGACAGTTTCAGTATACCCTGTCAGACTCCCGCTTGGCAACATTTCATACCCAGTTCACAAGCGGGAAAATGCGTAGTAAAATAGAGCTATGGACAACTATCTGGAAAAGTTGGAATACAATAAGATCATCGATCAACTCTCGGATCGCACCTCGTCGCCGGCCGGGCTTCAGATGGCGCAGGAACTGCAGCCGATGACAGATCTTGCGCAGATCGAGCGCGCGCAGAAAGACACCGCTGCCGCGTTCAGAAGAAGTGTGCGGTCAGCCGCGCCTGCTTTCGGCATGGCAGCTTCGATCGACGACGCACTGGCGCGCCTTACTATCGGGGGCAGTTTAAGCGCCCGCGAACTCCTCGCCATCTCGCGTTTCCTATATATCGCCTACAAGGCCAGACGCTACGGCCGCGCTTCGATCGAGGACGGCGAGACTGACTGCCTGAGTTCTCTTTTTGCGCGTCTCGTATCGCTGAAGAACCTGGTCGATGAGATCGAGCGCTGTATACCTGATGAGGAGGAGATCAGTGACGATGCCAGCCCGGCACTCAAGAAAATCCGCCGCCAGATCATGTCTTCCGGCGAGAAGATCCATACGACACTGACCTCGCTCGCCCACGGTGCCTACAAAGATTATCTGCAGGATTCACTGATCACGATACGCCAGGACCGCTATTGTATCCCGGTCAAACTCGAATACAAAGCAAAGGTCCCGGGTATTACCCATGATCATTCCGCCACCGGTTCCACCCTGTTCGTAGAGCCGATGCCGGTCGTTGAACTCAACAATAAACTTGCGGAATTAAAGAGCGAAGAAAAGATCGAGATAGACAGGATCCTTGCTGATCTGTCAGATCGGGTCGGCGGACATCTCGAAGAGATAAAGGAGAGCGCCGAGACCCTGGCACAGCTGGACTTTATCTTTGCCAAGGCGGCTCTTGCACTCGATATGGACGCCTCGCGTCCCGATTTCAACGAGGAAGGCATCCTTGAACTGAAAGATGCCAGGCATCCGCTGATCGACAAGCAGCAGGTCGTCCCTATATCACTGACGCTCGGAGACACATACGACCAGCTGGTCATCACGGGTCCGAATACCGGCGGCAAGACCGTCACATTAAAGACGACCGGTCTGATGGCGCTGATGGGACAGTCGGGCCTGCATATACCGGCAGGTCAGCATTCAAAGCTTCCTGTGTTTTCCCGCGTCTTCGCTGACATAGGGGATGATCAGGCGATCGAGCAGTCTCTCAGCACTTTTTCCTCTCATATGACGACTCTGCTCGACATACTGAAAAATGTCGACGACCGCTCTCTGGTCCTCCTCGACGAACTCGGTGCGGGTACTGATCCGGCTGAGGGATCATCTCTTGCGCGCTCTATCCTCTCATGGTTCCATGAGAGAAAGATCCGCACCGTGGCGACGACTCACTATACTGAACTCAAAGAATATGCCTACAACACAGAAGGCGTCCAAAATGCCAGCTGTGAATTTGATGTAGAGACCCTGCGTCCAACCTACCGTCTGCTGATCGGTATCCCCGGCAAGAGCAACGCGCTGGCTATCGCCGGCCGCCTCGGTATGCCGGAGGACATCATTGAGTCTGCCCGCTCACATATGAGCCAGCCGGCCCGCTCGATGGAATCGCTCCTCGCCGATCTGGAGCAGCAGAAGAAAGAACTGGAAAACCAGCGCCGGGAACTGGCTGATGAGCAAAAGACGATCGCCGATCTGGAGCGAAAGCTCGAGCATACCAGGTCATCTATCGCAGGGCAGAAGGAACATATCCTTGCGCAGGCCAAGGAGCAGGCCCGCGATATGCTGAAAGAAGCGAAGAAAACTTCGGACGAAGCGATCCGCATGTCGCGCAAAGCCTCTAAGGGCCGCTCAATGTCTGCCAGCGAGATGGAAAAGACCCGGACTAAAGCCCGGGAAAACCTCAAATCACTCGACGCGGAGCCGAAAAAACGACGCGGGAAAAAGACCGCGGCAAAAGCAGAATCACCCGTCAGGCTCACCGAAGTGTCTGCCGGCGACTATGTGCATGTCAACAGCATGGGAATGGACGGATTTGTCACGGAGGGTCCTGACGCCAGGGGCGAAGTATCCGTGCGGGTCGGAAGTTTCCATACGACGACCAGTCTCAAGGATCTGTCTCCCGCCTCGTCGCCTGCCCCGCAGGAGAAGCCGGAAAGCCGCTCACGCACACGCTACAGCGGGGTCTCCAAATCCGCCACGGTCAGCACAGAGATCAATCTGATCGGACAGGATGTCGCCACTGCTGTCAGCAATCTCGACAAGTTCCTGGATGACGCCTATATGGCCAGGCTTGAGAGTGTACGCATCGTCCACGGAAAAGGAACCGGCGCCCTCCGTAAGGGAGTCGCCGATCATCTGAAAAGGGTTCCTTATGTCAAAGAGTTTCACGCCGGAGCCTATGGAGAAGGCGATCTCGGCGTGACTATCGCTGTGTTCAAATAGTTATTCTTTTGGCATCCATATATAACCGGTATTCACTTTCGACGGATTGTCAAGCCCCGCGACCAGACGCAGCGAGGCAACTGTCGTCGCATATCCCATGCCGTAGGCGTTTTCCTGAACAGCTCCTACCAGACATTGATCAAGCGTGTGATAAAACAGATCATCATAATTTCCGAAAGCCACTACTTTGGCGCGGATCTCTTTCTCCATCATGACCGGCAGTACGACTTTGGCCGTCTCCTCATCCGTGATGAATACACCGCCAACGTTCGGATACTTATCAAAGAGATAGGCTATGACATCTTCCTGCCTGACAGATGCCGGCTCAACGGCTGTACCGTCCTCGCTTGCGGCGGACAGTGCTTCGGCAACTTCCCGCTGTCTGATTTCCAGATCTGACAAATGATAGATCTCATCGATCTTGTATCGCGGCTTTCCTTTTTCTATCTCTTTGCTGAAAGCTTTCTCCCGCGTCTTTGTATTTACAGATGTCGACTCGTATGAAAACACAAGGATCGACGGACTCGTCGCTTCGGCCGACAGAGACTCCTGCTTCCCGGCAGACGCCATGCCGGCGATCAGATGATCCGCCGCCTCCGCCGACGCTTTGGCATTGTCTGTGCCGACAATGGTCCTGATCTTTTTGTATCCGGGAGGTGAGTCGAATCCGATGATCGTCACTCCGTTTTCCAAAGCCAGATCAAACTGGACCTCACAGGATCCGGCATCGACCAGCGAAACCGCCATCACATCCGGGTAGAGATTGAGCTCTTCGTCCAGGATCGCTCCCTGCCCTGAGATATCATGCGCTTTGGTCGGTGCGTTGCAGCTGATGGTGATCTTATCTTTCCCCTTGTAGGAAAGCGCTTCATTCAACTCTTCACCGGCCTGTCTGCATCCCTTCTCAAAGGCTTTCGCAAACTCTGACCCGCCCGCGCGCATCAAGACCGATATGCGGGTTCCGGCGGGTACCGAAAGTCCTTCAGTGCTGCGGTACTCCTCCTGCTCGATCATCGCCAGCGCATCGTCCTCCGGTATGATCTCATCATCCTTTTGATCTTTTCCGGCATCTTTCGGACCACTGTCCTCTTTCTGCTCGGGAGCAGGCATCTGCCTCTCACCGTAGACAGCCCCCAGACACAACAGCGCGGTACCGATCAGGGTGATTGCCAGTTGTATGATTTTCCTCCTCATGATAAAGATACTATACACCTTTTCTATGAATCATGCTATAATTAATTCCGTATTCATTGTTCCGAAGGAGCGTATAAAATGGAATCTAATCGTCGGCCAAAAGGACAGCTGCGCTACTATATGTTATGGCCTTTCCTGTTGGCTATTCCTCTCATATTCACAGGTGTCTGGCTGTATATCAAGGGCCAATTCGGACCCGGTACAGTGTGTATGACCGCCGCTGCCATAGCGCTTATCCTGGCAGGTGTCCTGTATGCCCAGGCCCGCAATCTCTTTTACAGCGATCTCGCCCGCTTTTTTGTACAGTATGAAACGCAGCAGATGAAGATCATGAAACAGGCAGATGTCCCGCTGGCTCTTGCGCTGAAGAACGGTACTGTCGTCTGGATGAATGACGCGTTTCTGGCGGCAGCCGAACCGTCCGAAGGACACAGACTTCATCTTCAGGAAATGGCACCGGATCTGACCCGCGGCCATATCCCAAAAAACGCAGACAAACCCCTGACCATCGATTATGAATACAACGGACGCGAGGGAGAGATGACGCTTCGGATGACACCGATCACCGATCTCAAAAATACTCAGCGCCTGCTTCGCATGGACGAGGATCTGGATTGTATCATCTCTGTCACGCTGAATGATCTCACGGATCTCCGCAAGGCTCTGCGCGATATAGATAACGAGCAGCTTGCAGCCGGTCTGATCTACATCGACAACTACGACGAGCTGATGGACGATATCGAAGAGATCAACCAGAGCCTGATCATCGCTCTGATCGAGCAGGAGATCAATCAATATGTCATCTCCCACAGCGGTCTGATCAAGAAGATGGAAAATGACAAATATTTCTTCGCAGTGCGAAAGAGCGACCTGAAGGCCATGAAGCAGGATAAGTTCGAAGTGCTGGAAGTAGTCAAGAAGATCGAGACCGGCGTATCAATGTCTGCCACGCTGGCCATCGGTATCGGACTGGACAAATCATCCTTCACAAAGAGTTCGGACAATGCCCGCTCAGCGATCTCCATGGCTCTGGCACGAGGCGGCGATCAGGCTGCTGTCAAGGACGAAGATACGATCGAGTACTACGGCGGCAAGGGCGAGCAGACAAAGAACACCCGGGTCAAAGCCCGAGTCAAAGCGCATGATCTGTGCGAACTGATCATGATGAAGGATTCCATTTTCATCATGGGACACAAACTGGCTGATGCGGATTCTCTGGGAGCGGCCATCGGTATTTACAAGATCGCTTCCTCTCTGGAGCGCCGGGCTCATATCGTGATCAGCACAGTCACGGCCAATCTGAAACCTCTGTTTGAGACTTTCACCGAGAATCCGGATTATCCGAGAGATATGTTTATCAAGCCGGAACTGGCGATCGATAAGGCGCGCGAAGATTCCATGGTCGTCGTGGTCGACACCAATATCCCGGGGCGTGTCGACTGTGAAAAGCTGCTGGATATATGTAAGACTATCGTGGTCTTTGACCACCACAGACAGAGTTCCGACCATATCAGCACTCCGACGCTTTCTTATATCGAACCTTACGCTTCATCGGCCAGTGAGATGGTCACTGAGGTCGTACAGTATACTGACACCAAAGTTAAGCTCACCAAACAGGAAGCCAACGCACTGTACGCCGGCATCGTGATCGATACGCATAATTTCGTCAACCGCACCGGTGTGCGCACCTTTGAAGCCGCTTCGATGCTGCGCCG
The DNA here is from genome assembly GCA_900313775.1 of uncultured Eubacteriales bacterium. GTDB lineage: Bacteria > Bacillota > Clostridia > Lachnospirales > Lachnospiraceae > RUG842. The sequence continues at coordinate 181 of OMSP01000060.1, read as the reverse complement.
CGCGGGCGCCGACATCACCTATGTGCGCAAGCTTTTCCGGGATGATCTGGAATCCTATCAGGAAAAGGCTATTATCATCGGACGCGCGCGTGTCTACCGCGAACGTTTCGCGATTGCCGCCTACGACGGTGAGCACTCCAGTTCACCGACCATTCTCGGCGCACAGGCCTCCAATGAGCTG
>OMSP01000282.1 GCA_900313775.1 uncultured Eubacteriales bacterium | reverse complement strand
TTAGATTAGATCAGCTCAGGCCGTCCAGATAGTGACAGGCCTCAACAGCTGCCTGGGCGCCGTCCGAACAGGCGGTCGCCACCTGCCGCAAAGTCTTGGAGCGGCAGTCTCCGGCGGCGAAGATGCCCGGCGTCTTCGTCAGGCAATCTTCGCCGGCTTCGAAATATCCCCTCTTATCCAACTGTGCCACACCGGCAAACGCGTCGTTTTCCGGCACGAGTCCGACCGCGAGGAATACACCGTCACAGGCAGCGGTCTTCGTTTCGCCGTCCTCCTCGTAAGTCACGCCGATGAGCTTCCCGTCCTCGACCTCGTAATTTAAGATCTTGGTCCCGAGATGTGTCTCGACGTTGTCATTGGCCAGCAGTTGGTCCTGTGCCTTTTTATCTGCCGTAAAGAACGGCAGGTCCTGCAACATGATCAGCTTGTCGACGATCCCCGTCAGGAGATTCGCCTCGACAAAAGCGGAGTTGCCGCCGCCGATCATGACTACTGTCTTATTTGCATAAAAATCTCCGTCGCAGACCGCGCAGAAACTGATGCCTTCGCCGATGAGATCTTCCTCTCCGGGAAGCCCGAGAAGCCGATGGGTCGTACCGGTCGCCAAAATGACCGTGCGCCCCTCATAACTGCTTCCCTCGGCGGTGCTGACGGTAAAATAAGTGCCTCCCCCTTTGCCGGCCGGGTGCACCTCGACGCCGGTCACTTCCTCAAGCGTGACCTCGGCGCCCTGCCCCATGGCCTGTTCGAGCATCGCATCACCGAATTCGTCTCCGCTGACGGAGGCGAATCCGGGGATATTCTCCACATTGGGAGAATTGACGATCTGTCCACCGAATACATTCTTCTCGATGACCAGAACTGATTTGCCGTTGCGAAGACCGTAGATGGCCGCCGTCAGGCCGGCCGGGCCTCCGCCCACTACCACGATATCATGCATGGTCTTTCATCCATTCCACCGCCGCGTTGGCACCGGTGTAGCGCGTGCCGTCGGGATCGATGATGGTCGGCGTCTGGGTGATGCCCATCGCCTTGGCCGCCTCGATATCCTGTGAGCAGTTGACTACATTGAACGCGATACCCGCCAGCTTAAAGCGCTGCTCAGCGCCCTTGCACTTCGGGCAGTGATCCTTGACAAACATCGTCGGCGCTCCTGTTGCCACCATGGCAGCTTCCGCCACTTCGCTGACCGCCGCCTTGGCCTCGGCCACAGCTGTCGCCGCCGGAGCGGCTGACCTGGTCATCTCCACTGCCTCTGTATCGGCTGCCGGATCTGCCTGAAGCGGCTCTGCTTCGGCCGCTGCTTTCTCTGCCGCCGCCGCGAGCTCGTCCGCCTTGACGACCTGGATCGTCGTCTTCGGGCCTTCGTGCGTCAGCTTGCTCGTCGCAAAATCATACTCTCTGCGGTCTTTGAACTCCTGAGCCTTGCCGTCGTTCCAGTTCTGGACCGGACGATAATAACCGGTGATACGGCTGTAGACCTCGGTCCTCTCTCCGCACTCGGGGCAGATATAGACTTCGCCGGCCAGATAGCCGTGATTCTTGCAGACCGAGTAAGTCGGGGACATCGTGTAATACGGCAGCTTGTAGTTCTCCGCGATCTTTCTGACCAGCGTCGCAGCGGACTTCCAGTCCGGAAGCTTCTCGCCGAGGAAGGCGTGGAAGACTGTACCGGATGTGTAGAGTGTCTGCAGATCGTCCTGAATGTCGAGCGCCGAGAAGACATCCTCGGTGTAGTTGACCGGCAGATGGGAGGAGTTCGTGTAATACGGAGTGCCATTTTCATTCGCAGTAATGATGTCCGGGAACTCCTCCTTGTCATGCTTCGCGAAGCGGTAGGTCGTGGACTCAGCCGGAGTCGCCTCCAGGTTGTACAGATCGCCGTACTCCTCCTGATAGTCGGAGAGACGCTCACGCATGTGGTTGAGCACCTTGACCGCGAACTGCTGCGTCTCCACATGGGAGAGGTCTTTGTGCAGCCAGTTGGCATTTAATCCGACTTCGTTCATACCGATCAGGCCGATCGTCGAGAAGTGGTTCTCGAAAGTGCCCAGATATCTCTTAGTATAGGGATACAGACCTGAATCCATAAGCTTGGTGACGACCGTACGCTTCGTCTTCAATGACCGCGCCGCGATATCCATCAGATGGTCGAGACGTGTGAAGAAATCCGCCTCGTTCTCCGCCTGATAGGCGATGCGCGGCAGGTTGATCGTCACGACACCGATCGAGCCGGTGGACTCGCCGCTGCCGAAGAAACCGCCGGACTTCTTGCGCAGTTCGCGCAGATCCAGGCGCAGACGGCAGCACATCGAACGCACATCATCGGGCTCCATGTCGGAGTTGATGTAGTTGCTGAAATACGGGGTGCCGTACTTCGCGGTCATCTCAAAGAGCAGCTTGTTGTTCTCGGTCTCGCTCCAGTCGAAATCCGAAGTGATCGAATAGGTCGGGATCGGATACTGGAATCCGCGTCCGTTGGCATCGCCTTCG
>OMSP01000106.1 GCA_900313775.1 uncultured Eubacteriales bacterium | reverse complement strand
CTTATCTGACGGCGCTTGAGAACATCATGCTTCCGATGAACCTGTCAGGTACTAAGAAAAAGCGTGATAAGGCACTTGAACTGCTTGAAATGGTAGGACTGTCGAGTAAAAAGCACTCCAAGATGAACATGCTCTCGGGTGGTGAACAGCAGCGTATCGCGATAGCTATCGCTCTTGCCAATTCACCCAAACTGCTCCTTGCGGATGAGCCGACAGGATCCGTTGATTCCGGTACTGCCGATTATATATTCGGTATCTTTACCGAGCTTAACAAGGGCGGACAGACCATCCTAATAGTTACGCATGATATGGCTCTGTCCAAGAAGGTTAAGAGAGTAGTGGCGATACGTGACGGCAAGATCAGTTCCGAGCGTGTACTTAAGGAAAAGTACGCAGACCGTGTGCGGGAGTCCGGTATCGATTGGAGAGCAGAGGATACACAGGACGAATTCGTCGTACTTGATAAGGCTAACCGCCTGCAGATACCCAAGGAACTCATCGATGAGATGGGGCTGGATGATAATAAAGTAAAGATCGCCTATAAGGACGATCATATAGTGATAAGCAAACCATAGTTTCTTTTATTATGTAAACCTTAATCAAGGAGGTCAGCTATGTCAGTAACAGCGACTAACCCGATCCTGGCGGGATTCTATCCGGATCCTTCAATCTGTGCCGTTGGGGAGGACTTCTATGTCGTCAACTCTTCATTTGCGTATTTTCCCGGTCTCCCCATAATGCACAGCAAAGATCTGGCTCATTGGGAGCAGATAGGAAATGTTCTTACGAGGCCGTCTCAACTGCCGCTTAATGAGGCAGGTGTTTCGCAGGGGCTCTTCGCACCTACGATGCGTTATCATGACGGCACATATTATGTCATATGTACCAACGTTACCTATGGCGGTAATTTTGTCGTTACAGCAGAGAAACCTGAGGGTCCTTATTCCGAGCCCCATTATATCGAGGGCGCTGACGGTATCGATCCCAGCCTGTTTTTCGATGATGACGGAAAGTGCTACTATATCGGAACTCATCCCAATGTTGAAGGATATAAGTATAACGGCGATTATTTCATCTATATCCAGGAGTTTGATACCAAGGAGTTTAAACTCGTCGGTGAACGTGTTGAAGCCTGGAACGGAGCGCTTAAAGGTGTTCATTGGCCGGAAGGTCCGCATCTTTATCATATAGGCGAGTACTACTATATCCTTCATGCCGAAGGCGGAACAGGACCCGAGCATGCGGTCAGCGTAGCAAGATCAAAATCCGTATTCGGCCCGTTCGAAAATAATTTCTGCAATCCGATCTTTACTCACAGACATCTTGGACAGAAATATCCGATCAAATATGTCGGCCATGCCGATCTGGTTCAGACCGTAAACGGAGACTGGTATATGGTCATGCTGGCTGTAAGACCTATAGCAGGTTTTACCACAATGGGACGTGAAACTTTCCTTGCCCGGGTTATATGGGAGAATGACTGGCCCGTAGTAAATCCCGGATTAGGAATTCTGTCTGACGGACTGAACATCGATCTGGATGAACATATTCCCGAATGCAGACGCACGTCCGTACCCGGCGAAGATAAGCTTTATGACTTTACACATCTGGATAAGCTGGGTGATGAGTTCATGTATCTTCGTAATTACAAACCCGAGAATTATGAACTTAAGGAAGGAGAGGGCCTGTATCTGACATGTGATACCGAGTTGCTTTCAGGAAAAGGTACTCCCACTTATGTATGCATCCGTCAGGATTGCCATGCATTTGAAGCAGCCGTAACCTTAAAGGCCGATGAACTCTTTAACGGAGCAAGAGCAGGGCTGTGCCTGTTCCAGAGTGAGGATTACATGCTCAAGTTCGAGTACTCCGGAGTAAACGGAAATGTAATACTCAGAAAAGACGGAGTGGATGAAAAGATAGCTTCTCTCGTTTGCCCCGAAAAATTAGTCACACTTGTGATCTCTGTTAAGGGATTAAAGGCTACTCTGTTCATGATCAAGGAGAATAATGCCGAGATCCTTGTTAAGGACCTGGATATATCGGCTCTTTCCACTGAGGTGGCCGGAGGGTTCGTAGGATGTACCGTCGGGATGTATGCGGAAGACATAGAAGAGCGTGAAACCAAAGCAAAAGCATGTTTCAGATCCATGTCTTACAAGAGATTCAGGCCCGTGAGAAAACCTGTTTCCGGGCAGGATGTTGACAGGGAGGATAAGTAATGGCTGATAAGAAAGTCAGATTCCATTTGCCGGGACTCAGATTTAACTATCCGCTCAACATGTTCTGGGTCAGTCTTTTGGAGACACACCCCGAATACTTCAGGGATAACATCGAGATAGGATCGTTTTTCGGCTGCTTTCCGGTCGCACTATGGAACGGCGGCAGGCTCATCACTCACGATCAGTGTGATGCCGCATTTATATCCAATGTGGTCAAGAATATCAATGCCAAAGGCATTCCGGTCAGATATACGTTTACCAATCCGCTGCTTACTGAGGAGGATCTGAAAGATCCGTTCTGTAATTTCTGTATGCAGGTCGGTGATAACGGCATGAACGAGGTCATGATCTTTTCGCCGCTGCTTGAGCAGTATATCAGGGATAAGTATCCTTCTTACAAGCTCAACAGTTCCACATGTAAAGAGATCAAGAATACGGACGATCTGAACGAGGAACTCGATCGCGACTATCAGTATGTCGTTCTGGATTACAATCTGAACAACAGATGGGACATACTTGAAAACGTACAGAAAAAGGAAAAACTGGAAGTCCTTGTAAACACCCTGTGTGAACCCGGCTGCAAAAGACGCGGGCAGCATTACCGTCAGATCGCGAAGGACCAGAGAAATGTATTAAAGAACAGGCTCAATCCTACGGATAAGAAGATCCCGATCGAGCCCTGGTACTGTGAGTATGGCGAGCATAACAATATCCACACTATTCAGGGGTATCCGACTTTCATATCGCCGGATAAGATCTGGAACGAATATGTTCCGAGAGGGATCAACAATTTCAAGATAGAGGGAAGAACGGCCAATCTGTTCTCGCTCATCGATACATATTGCTTCTTTATGCTGAAGCCCGAATCGGCAGGACTTGCCAGACTGATCCTCTTAAGAAATCTGGAAGAATCTCATATAATCACGGTGAATAAACCCAAACCTGCGAAGTTTATTCTTCCGACATAGTTGCTGTAAACCCTGTTTTTACCACATGTGAGGAGGTAAAAGATGAGTACGATCTATGTAAATTCACAGGCTTCCATGGATGGCAACGGCAGTAAGGATATGCCTTTCAGGCGTATCAATGATGCTGCAAAAACAGCAAAACCCGGTGACGAGGTGCTTGTTGCACCCGGTATATACAGGGAATATGTGAATCCGTTAAACGGCGGAAAAGCCGATGCGCGGATCTCATACAGATCAGAGGAACCTCTCGGAGCGGTCATAACCGGATCGGAGGTGTTGACAGGCTGGAAAAAGTATAAAGGCAAAGTCTGGACAGCGAGGGTTAAAAACTCTGTATTCGGCTCATATAATCCCTATACGACCCGTGTTTACGGAGACTGGTATTTTGCTCCTGAGATCAGACATTCAGGTTCCGTGGTATTAAACGATCTGCCCATGTATGAGACTTCCACACTGGATGAATGTATAAAGGGCGACGCTGACAAATACGCATGGAACAAAGAAGAATCAAAACTCAAATGGTTCACCGAACAGGATGGAGACGAGACGGTATTCTACGCAAACTTCGGCGGCAAGGACCCGAACAACGAGAGCGTTGAGATTTTCGTACGCAGAAACT
>OMSP01000293.1 GCA_900313775.1 uncultured Eubacteriales bacterium | reverse complement strand
CCTGCCCATCTCCTCCCGGTACATTTTTGTACAGTAATCTTTCAGCTTTCGCATGATCTCTGGACTGTATTCCGGTTTCATAAAGCACAGCAGATAATGATCCGGCAGCTCCTCCAGCATGGCCTCCGCAATGATAGCAATCTGCTCCTCGGAGAAGGACGCCTCTGTCATGATCTTCGCCACAGACACTGACGCAGGCGGTTCCGGCGATTTTTCTTTAGCTGTTCCCGGCTGCATTGTTTCTCCGGAACTTTGAGCCTTGCCATCACCTTTATCATGCAAATTCTTTTCGAGCTGTTCTACCTCTCTTTTTTGCAGGGCTTCCTGATCCAGAGCTTTCAGGATTTCCTCTTTGTTCTCATCCATCCATCTTTCCAGATCGTCGATGGAGACTGCTTTCTTCTTTTGTATATCTTTATTCAGTGTCCGGATATCCAGATCCAGCAGCATGGAAACAGGAATTTCGATCAGTACAGCCTTCCCTGCCTCTGATTGCTTTTTCCAGTACTCCAGATCTCTTGCATCATAAAATTCCATCTGTCTTCACCTCTCTTTTATGCGTTCTGCGCCGGAACTGCTTCCCGCTGCGCTTCGTTGAATATCTCTTTCAGCTGCTCCTCATCTTCTACGATCGTACATTTCAGGCTGTCCACATATCCGATCAACTCATGTTTCTTCAGGGTGTTCTTACCGGAGCGGACATATTCTGTGACTTCTTTGGAGAAAACCGGACGCACGATGTTCATACTGTCGCCGATCTCATATCCCGGGAGTCTGGTCGTGATGGTATAGCCTTCCGCCGTCTCCTGCGTGTACTGCGTAAATACCTGCGACTCCTCAAAGAGCCCGAAACAGTCTTCCACCTGATAATAGTAGGAGCGGTACTTATCCTCCGGAGAATCCAGATACATGCTCCGACGGGTCTCCTCCCGCAGATCGTCCATCCTGAAATGATGCTTGTAGGGTCCCATCGCTGTTGCCCTTCGGAATTCATCTTTTTCGTAGGTACGGTACTTGTCATCCAGAACCGGATCGTATCCTTTTACGAAGATGAGACACTTCCTGTTGTCCAGCTTTCGCACCTCGTCCGGAGACATCAGATCACGCCCCAGCACATCAATGTTGCGGCTGGCGCTCCCATGGCTGCCCATGGTTTCCCCGCTGCTTTTCTTATCAATCGTGTATTTCCCCAGCATTTCAGAGACATATTTATGGGTGCTCTGCTCATTGCCGCCTAGATAAACGGTAACGTCACAGTTGCCTGTCACGGTCTCCCAGCTATCCTTGAATAGTGTCTTCAGCTGTGCCAGATTCTGGATAATGATGTTGCAGGATATTTCCCTGGAACGCATGGTGGAAAGAAGCTCCGTAAAGCCATCCGGCAGTGCGACATTTGCAAACTCATCCATCCAGAATGCCACCGGGATCGGGAGCCTGCCGCCATGCTTATGGTCGGCACAGTAATACAGTTCCTGAAACACCTGGGTATACAGCATTCCTACAATGAAGTTGTAGGACTTGTCATTATCCGGGATCACCGCAAAAAGAGCTGTTTTCTTCTCCGGGTTCTCCAGTGCCCCTTCGCCCAGCCAGGGGATGTTGACATCATCATGGTCCAGGATCCGCAGCACCTTTTCATTCTGCATATAGGCCAGACGGCTGTTGGCGGATATGATGATGGAACGCACCGTATCGGTTGCACCGCGCCTTACCTTGTTGTAGTTGATCAGCGCCGGATGATCTTCCGGAAGTGCATACATAAGCACATCCAGTTCAGAAAGTTCTTTCTCATTCTCCGGGATCTTTGCCTTGTTGAGCAGATCCAGCACTCCCCGGAAGTTCGGCGTCTTGCCCTGCTTGGGATATTCATACCAGACGTAATACATGATCGCCTGCAGATACATGGCTTCGGCCTTCTCCCAGAAGGGATCGGAGGCATGAGAATCCTTTGGCGTGGTGTTGGCGATCAGGTTGGTGATCAGTTTGATAATATCTTCATCCGAACGAATATAATCAAAAGGATTGTAACAGTCCGACTCGTCCATGTTGACGAGGTTCAGGACAATAATCCGGTAGCCCATATCCTTCAGGTACTGCCCAACGTCGCGAAGCAGCT
>OMSP01000092.1 GCA_900313775.1 uncultured Eubacteriales bacterium | reverse complement strand
CAGATGTACGGCGATCTCTATGCCACAGAGGCTACCGGCGCAACGATCGAGGAGATCGACGAAGCAGGCCGGGTGCATGCGCGCCTTGAGATAGAACCGAGACATTACAACAGTGCCGGACGCGTGATGGGAGGAGCGATCTTTACTCTCGCGGACTTCGCGTTTGCCTCGACTATCTATGCCAATGATATGTTCTCAACGGCGATCAGCTGTGATATCGAATATCTGTCAGCCGGACGCGGCAGCTGTCTGACCGCTACAGGTTATATAGATAAAGCCGGCCGCAGCGTGATCTTCGGCGGTGCCGATGTATATGATGAGACCGGTAAAATGATTGCCCGCCTGAGCGTGCAGAGCTTCAGGCTGCCTGTACCGGACTAATACTTTGAAAGGACCGTTCTTATGATACTGATGACACCCTTCATACTCACGATGGCTATCTATATCGGAGCCGCGGTCATCCCGGCTGTGTTTCTGATGAAGAAGATCTATGAGCTGGATTCCTACGAAAAGGAGCCGCCGCAGCTGCTCAAAGCATGCGTGGTCCGGGGTATATACGCAGCTCTGCTGGCGATCGTACTCGAGATCATCGGGCAGACGGCTATGGGACTTGCCAGGATAACGCCTGAGTCAAAGCTCTATGTGATGATCCTGGCGTTCGGCGTCGTTGCGGTCGCGGAGGAAGGCGCAAAGATGTTCTTTCTCTACCGTCTCACCTGGCGCAGTCCGAGTTTTAATTACCGGTTCGACGGTATCGTCTACTCGGCATTTGTCTCTCTGGGCTTCGCTGCTTTCGAAAATGTCAAATACGTCTTCAGCTACGGTCTGACCGTTGCCTTCCCGCGCGCAGTGCTTGCTATCCCCGGTCATCTGGGATTTGCGATCGTCTTTGGTTATTTCTACGGACGGGCGCGCATGGCGGCTAACTACGGGCAGGATTCGAGAGCCAAGGCCAATCTGATAACCGGCTATCTCTGTGCGGTCTTCCTGCACGGATTCTATGACACCTGTGCAATGACCGGTACAAAGCAGGCGACGATCGTCTTTGTCGTCTTCGTCGCGCTGATGTATCTGTTTATTATCCGGCTGGTCAAAAAAGAATCGCGGACCAACATACCGGTGTGAGGTGAATCATGAGATTAACAGTGATCATTGGAAGCAAAGAAACATATGACGCCGCGATCCCTGCACCTGAGACAGGGATCGAAGGACAGGCCTGTTATGATTATTATATTGAGCAGCTGAAAACTGCTGAAGGCAGCTGCGTGGATTTTCAGTCTGTCCCCAAGCAGGATCCGCCGTCAAAATCCTTCTTCCTGATGGGGGTCGTCGAGACAGCGATCATGGATTATCTGCGGGAGCACGAAAGCCCTGAGCAGGTGAGGATCATCTGCACGGATCCGGAGGTGGCACGTCTCTATAAAGTCGTCTACAATTTTAATTTCGCGGTAAGCAAAGCCGACCGCATGATGGAGGACGACTGGCACTGATGAGTTCTACTGCTAAAGGATCCGTAACCGTCTTTTTAGGTGCTCTGCTTTGGGGCATGGTCTCACTCTTTGTCACACCGCTGTCCGAAGGCGGGCTTGACTCTATGCAGATCGCTCTTATCCGCGTCTTCATGGCGGCCGTCGTACTGGCCATCGCAACGCTCATCACCGACCGATCCCTCTTCCGCTTCGAACTTAAGAATCTCGGACTGCTGATGCTCAACGGACTGATCTGCGGCGCGGTATTTAATATCTTCTATTTTCAGACGATCATTCATTCCGAGGCGTCAGTGGCAGCCATGCTTTTGTACACCTCGCCCATCTTTGTCATGGTCCTCGCAAGGATCATCTTTAAGGAACCGATCACCGGACGCAAGATACTGATGATGGCCATGACTGTAGTCGGCTGTGTCTTTGTCGCCGGTTTCATCGGACATGGAACGCATATTCCGCTGACAGCGCTGTTTACCGGCGTGGCAACCGGCGCCACCTACGGCGTCTACACTGTGCTGACGCGTTTTAATGCGCGCCGTATCCACCCGCTGACTGTCACTCTGTATATATTTATATTCGGCACACTTTTTATGCTTCCGCTCGGGAAGCCGGTCGAGACCGTCCGCATGCTCGCATCTGATCACTCGCTCATCCCCTACGCGCTGCTCTTCGGCCCCATCTGCAGTTCACTGGCCAACTGGTTATTCACCTGGGGCATCGCGCAGATCGAAGCCAACCGCGCAGCGATCCTGGCCGCCTCCGAGCCGCTGGGTGCCTGTCTGGTAGGCATGTTCATCTTCCACGACAGCCATGAGCCGCTCAAGCTGCTAGGTATCGCGCTCGTACTGGCAGCGATCATCCTGCAGGGAATAGAGCCACGGTCAGCTGACAGCAGGATCTGATCGGAATATCTCACAAAGAAAAGCCCCTTGTGTCAGACCAGTCCCGACACAAGGGGTAAATACTATCTGTCAGTATTAAACTGTACTGTTACTTCAGAGCCGTCCCGCAGTTCGTACAGAACTTATTCTCCGGCGGCATGACAGATCCGCATGACGGGCAGATCTGATTAGCATAAGCTGCAGGTTCAGCAGCCGGAGCAGGCTCGGTGTTCTCCGGTATGTCTGCGATCTGCTCAGTCGGCTCATCGATCAGATCGGCCTCGTTTTCCGGTACTTCGATATCCGCAGCCGGAACCTCAGGTGCGGGCTCATCGGCAGGAGCTTCAGGTGCTGCTTCTTCTGCGGCCGGTGCCGCTGCTCCCTGCTCCAGTTTGTCTTTGAGTTCATACTTTTCCTGCTCCTGGCGAGCGATCGTCTGACGCGCCTTATCAAGCTCCGCCTGCGTTTCAGCCAAAAGCTTATCTTTATCTTTGAGCTGTTTCTCAAGATCCGCCACCTTGCCGGCAAGGTCCATATTGTCAGAACGGATCGAGCTGATCTGATCATCGAGATCCTTCTTGTCAGCGGTCAGGGTCTTATTGTCCTGAAGAGCCTTCTGCAGTTCGCTGCGGCGGTCATCCAGGAAACTCTTTACCTTGGCAAGCAACGCCTCATATGGCTCGCCGGAAACAGTTACGGTCTCCTCTGCCGGTGCAGCTGCCTGCTGCGGAAGCTTCTGTCCGCAGTTCGTGCAAAACAACGCATCATCTTGAATCTCTGCTCCGCATATTGGGCATTTCATGATTATTTCCTCCTGTAATAGATATATCGACTCAGTGTAATTACGCGATCGTTTTTCTTGCGTCCAGTATAACATTATCACAGACCGCCCGCAATAAACCGATCAGCGAAATCATTTGCATACTGCGTCCTGTCAGAGTAAAATAAATACACTGGCAACATATCAGAAAGGAAAACAAAATGAGCGAAGAATGTACCCACAACTGTGACACCTGCAATCTCGACTGCGACAGCCGCCAGGGAGGCATCCAGAAAGCCAGACTTCATCCCGACGCGAAGGTCAGGCATGTGATCGGCGTGGTCAGCGGCAAGGGAGGAGTCGGCAAATCAATGACGACATCTCTTTTGGCTACTCTGCTGCGCAGAAACGGCAGTGGTGTCGCGATCCTTGACGCCGACATGACCGGCCCGTCCATCCCTCAGGCATTCGGTCTGCATGAGAAGATGCTGGGCGATGAGAACGGCAATATCCAGCCTGCGCTGACAGGCGGCGGGATCCAGGTCATCTCGACCAATCTCCTGCTGCCCGACGAGAATGACCCTGTAGTCTGGCGCGGTCCGATGATCGCGGGCATGGTGACCAATTATTTCAGCGAGGTCGTATGGAATGATGTAGACTATATGATCATCGATATGCCTCCGGGCACCGGGGATGTACCACTGACCGTCTTTCAGCAGATACCGATCGAAGGTATCGTCGTGGTGACCTCGCCTCAGGAACTGGTCTCTATGATCGTCAGAAAGGCCGTGAATATGGCCGATATGCTAAAGGTACCGCTGCTCGGTCTGATAGAGAATATGAGTTATTTCAAATGCCCGGACTGCGGAGCACGCCACGAGATCTTCGGCGCAAGCCATATCAGCGAGCTGGCTGCGATCTACGACTTCCCGGCAATGGCACGCATCCCCTTCCTGCCGGATCTTGCGCACGCCTGCGACGCCGGCAGCATAGAAACCTGGGCGCTCGAGAATATCCCGAAGATCGATCCGGTAACAGTGACCGAAGAGAACAATCTGAAGAAGGTGATGGATATGATCACCTTTATTGATGAACAATTCAACTGAGTGAGGATTTACGTGAACAGAGCAGATTTGAAAAACACCAAGCGTATCGTCGTCAAGGTCGGGTCGTCGACTATCACGCGCTCTCCCAACGGCGCCCCCAATCTCCTGCTCATGGAGAAACTCGTGCGAGAACTCTGTGTGCAGAAAGGGGAAGGCCGCGAGGTCATACTTGTCTCCTCCGGAGCGATCGCTGTCGGCAGACATTCTATCGGTCAGGACCGGCCGAGCGGAGATCTTGTGACACGTCAGGCCTATGCAGCGATCGGACAGGGAAGGCTGATGATGATCTACCAGAAACTATTTGCAGAGTATGGTCAGACGGCCTCTCAGGTCCTGCTCACCATGAATGCGCTTGATGATGAGGAAACCAAGGGGCATGTCGTGGGTACACTCACTACACTCCTTGATCTGGGAGCGATACCGATCGTCAATGAGAACGATACCGTCTCCCCCTACGAGATCCTCTACGGCGACAACGATACGCTTTCGGCGATCGTCGCGACACTGGTGAAAGCAGACCTCCTGATCCTGCTGTCCGATATCGACGGTTTTTACACGGATGATCCCAACAAGGATCCGCAAGCGAAACTGATCGAAACTGTCGAGGCACTCGATGAAAAAATGTTTGCAATGGCCAAGGATTCGAGCGGTGATGTCGGTACCGGCGGCATGGCTACAAAGCTTGCCGCGGCCGAGACAGCGCTTGGATCCGGGATCCCGATGGTGATCGCCAACGGTGAAGACGTCGGCAATATTCACCGTATCATCAACGGAAAGCCGATCGGCACTCTCTTCGTGCCGGCTTGATCAGCAGCAGGACCGGATAAAACCATTTCACGAAAATGAGGTAAATATCATGGCTACGATCACAGAATTAGGACAAAGAGCAAGAAAAGCAGAACCCGTCATGCGCGCCATGACAGAAGACAAAAAAAACGAAGCGCTGGAAGCCTGCGCGCAGGCTCTGACGGACCATGCCGCAGAAATCCTGACGGCCAATGCGGTCGACATGGAGAAGGCTGTCTCATCGGGCATGTCCACCGGTCTGCAGGACCGACTGCTGTTGACTGAAGAAAGGCTTGATGGCATTGCAGAGGGTATGCGGCAGGTCATCGCTCTCCCTGATCCGATCGGCAAGGAACTCGATGCCTTCCATCCGGAATGCGGCCTCGATATCCGCCGCGTCCGCGTTCCTCTCGGAGTGGTCGGCATCATTTATGAGAGCCGCCCCAATGTCACCCCGGACGCTTTTTCGCTCTGCTTCAAGGCAGGCAATGTCTCATTTCTGCGGGGCGGAAGCGACTGCATTCACTCCAACCTCGCCATGGTGAAAGTCATGCGTGACGCGCTTGAGAAGCTGGATATCGATCCGGATGTCCTGATACTGCTCGAGGATACGAGCCGGGAAACTGCCACCGAGATGATGAAAGCCTATGACTATATCGATGTCCTGATCCCGCGGGGTGGTGCGGGGCTCATCAAAACAGTCGTCAACACGAGCACGATCCCGGTCATAGAGACCGGGACCGGCAACTGTCATATCTATGTCGACGGGTTTACCAATGAGGCTGCAGCGCTGAAGATCATCACCAATGCCAAGACTCAGCGAGTCGGCGTCTGCAACGCTGCCGAAAGCCTGCTGGTACATGAAGCGGCAGCAGACAGTTTCCTTCCTAAGCTGGCGTCCGCTCTTAGTGACGCTGACAGCGCCGATTTCTACGGTGGCCCGGCAGTTGAGCTTCGCGGTGATGAGACCGCCTGCCGCATCGTCCCCTCTATGACGCCCGCCACGGAAGAGGACTGGGGAAAAGAATACCTCGATTATATCCTCTCTGTCAAAGTGGTGGATTCCCTGGACGAGGCGATCGAGCATATCAACCGGTACCACACCGGCCATTCGGACGCCATCATCACCAACGACAGGGCAAACGCAGAACGCTTCTTAAATGAAGTCGATTCTGCCTGTGTCTATACCAATGCCTCCACGCGTTTTACCGACGGTTTCATGTTCGGCTTCGGCGCAGAGATCGGTATCAGCACACAAAAGATCCATGCCCGCGGCCCTATGGGGCTTGAGGCGCTGACTTCCTATAAGTATATGATCCGTGGATACGGACAGGTACGCGAATAACGCCTGATCACAACTCTGTATAGAGCAGAGATGAGGGAAACAGAAATACATAGGGCGCGGTAAAGATCGCCAGACGGAGGGCGATATACCGCGCTTTTTCTGCGGTCAGGCCGGTCTTCATAAGTATTTTTCGGTCCAGCACAAAGATCAGAAACGCGCACAGCGCAATGATAAGCAGGACGATGAT
>OMSP01000240.1 GCA_900313775.1 uncultured Eubacteriales bacterium | reverse complement strand
GAACAATAATGTCAAAACCTGAATAATTGATATAAATCATTCAGAAAGAAAGGGGCAGCTATGAAGTTCAGTACAAAACAATTTGTAAAAAAATCGAGAGTCACGAGAATCGCGCTTTCGGCGGTAATGTGCCTGGCAATGATTTTTGCGTCATTTACGCCGCTCACGGCCGCAGCGGAGGAGGTCTCCGAGATGCCCGACCTGAACCGTAAGGGGTCGCTTTCTATCACTTTCACATATGAAGGGAAACCGATCAGCGACGGGAACGAGGTCGGCATTTACAAAGTGGCGGACGTCGTCGAGGACAGCGGCTATAAGTTCGTGTGGAAAGAGGATTTTGCCTCTATCGGCGAAATGCCCGAGAATTTGGACAATGTCAACGCAGAGCTGGCTTCGAAACTCAATAAGTTCGCGCAGGAGAAAGCGCTGAGCCTTGAACAGGGATCCCGGGCACTTGATGAGGACGGGAATGTAACCTTCAGCGATCTGGAGCTCGGTCTTTATCTGGTTGTTCACACTAAGAAGACACAGATCACTCTGAAAGACAAGACAAAGGTGACATATACCATTAATCCGTTCCTTATTTCGGTTCCTCAGACAGAAGGCGGGAAACTCATTTATGATATTTCCACAAAGCCGAAGGTTTCCCCTGAGAAGGACACTGTCCCTCCGAAGACACCTCCGAAGCCGCCTCGTTTACCGCAGACAGGACAGCTCTGGTGGCCTGTGATGGGATTGGGTGCAATTGGCGTACTGTTTGTGTGCGTCGGTCTTATGAGGAAGAGCAAATAAGACAGACAAGAGATATTAATACCAGTGATCCTGACCACCGTTAAGGTGGTCTCGTCACGTAATACGAATGGTTTTAGGAACAGTGTTTGTAAACAGAGCATAGATGGAAGATAAAAACTTATCGATCAACACGAAAAAAAATCCATACGGCTCGCGCAGCAGCAACGTAAAGGGCGGTATGGCCGGTCGGATTTCCAGCCGCGTTGTCACATGGCTGCTCACGGGAGCCTTGCTCGTAGGCGTGGGGCTCATTGCTTATCCGACAGTGGCGGACTATTGGAACTCCTTCCATCAGACAAGATCGATCGCGACATATGCAGAAGAAGTCTCGAACATGAATCAGGACGACTATAAAAGTATCCTGGACGAGGCCCGCGCATATAACGAAAGACTTGCTGAGAAGGGAATCACCTGGATTCTGAGCGACGAAGAGAAGAAAGAATACGAGAGCATACTTGATATAAGCGGAACCGGCATCATGGGATATATCAATATCCATAAGATCAACGTGATGCTTCCGGTCTACCATGGAACGGACGAGGGCGTTCTTCAGATTTCTGTCGGACACCTGGAAGGCTCGTCGCTTCCGGTAGGAGGTGAGACTTCCCATTGTATGCTGTCGGGGCATAGAGGTCTTCCTTCTGCGAAGTTATTTACGGATCTGGATAAGCTGCGGGAAGGCGATACCTTTACGGTAACGATCCTGAACGAGACCCTTACTTATGAGGTGGATCATATATGGATCGTTGAACCGTCTGAGCTCTCCCATCTGGAAATGGAGGAAGGGAAAGACTACTGTACGCTGATCACCTGCACACCGTACGGAATCAACTCTCACCGGCTGCTCGTGAGGGCACACAGGGTTGCTAATGCAAACGGTGACGCTATGGTGGTCGCGGATGCATTGCAGATCCGGCCGATATTCATTGCACCGTTTATAGCAATTCCGATATTGATCATTCTTTTGATCTATATGTTGATTGATACAGGATTGAAGAGACGCGCAGTAGACAGCGCGAAGGAAAATTATATGAGTGAGAAGGGTCTCAAAGATACGGGACTCGGATCAGATGAACAGGACATAGAAAAAGTTTTGGATGACTTGAGGAGATTCGTCAATACACGGACCGATTCAAAGAGCAAGAAAAGCTGGACGAAGCAGCCAAAGGATAGGAGCGCAAGATGAATTTGTTAGACAGAATGGTAGAATACTTATCCGGATTGAACAAAAAGATGAAACGATGGCAGCGGGTAGTATCCGTGATGTCAGCAGTGGTAGTATTCGTGACAACATACGCACTGATTTTGCCTGCTATCACTTTGGATGTGGATACCGCTTCAACGCAGTCAGGCATCGAGGTGGCGAGTGAAAACGAACCGGATGAAGCCGGAACGGTTTTCGAGAGCACAGAGGAAGAGGAGCCCACTGAAGAAAAGGAAATAAATGACGCAGAAGAGGCTTCTTCGGATAAGCAGAAAGAAGACTCGGCTGAGGAAGCTCATACCGGTTCTTCCGAAACTGAAGCTGCACAGAGCGGAAGCGTCAGCGCGGACAGTGCTGCAGCTGAAGAAGCTGCCCCCTCCGAGGACGATTCTTCTGCAGCTAAGACTACTGCAGAGACTGCAAAATCCTCAGTTACGGAAGATACGCCTCTGATCACAGAGAAGACGCAGCTCACTT
>OMSP01000063.1 GCA_900313775.1 uncultured Eubacteriales bacterium | reverse complement strand
ATCACAAAAGCAACATACGAGGAAATCTACCGCCGCTGGGATGAAGTGACCCCAGCGGCTTTTGATTGCGGCAAGATCTGCGGCGCTGCCTGCTGTCATGCAAACGACCGGAACGGGCCCGATGAGCGTCTCGGGATTTACCTGCTTCCCGGGGAAGAGAAACTGCACGACAGGCATGACGGGTATTTCACCTGGAGCTGGGATGACGCTGCGGACTACGATTTTCCGGAGTCCTGGCAGGGCAAGGTCGCATTTCTCGACTGCAATGATCCGGATCACTGCCATAGGAAGGAACGGCCGATCCAGTGCCGGACCTTTCCGCTGAAACCGCAGCTGTCCGGGGACGGAGAGCTGACCTTGATCTATGACGACACAGATCTGCCCTATGTTTGTCCGCTGATCGAGCAGGAGGCGGAGCTGGAGGAGGAATTCCGACGGGTCACCTATGAGAACTGGGAGATCCTCGTGCAGGATCCGTTGATCCGGGACCTGGTACTGATGGACTCTAAAACATGACAAAAGGGCTGTCCCTTTGCGGGATCAATTATGATAGAATAGAAGTGGTAATCAACTGAGAGAGGAGCGCGTATGCAGATCGGATTTGACAATGACAAGTATTTACGGATTCAGTCGGAGCATATCACTAAGAGGATCGCCGAATTCGGCGGCAAGCTCTATCTTGAATTCGGCGGCAAACTCTTTGACGATTTCCATGCGTCACGCGTCCTTCCGGGATTTCACCCGGATTCCAAGATCACGATGCTTCAGGAACTCCGCAATGACGCGGAGATCGTTATCGTCATCAACTCCGGTGACATTGAGAAGAACAAGATCCGCGGGGATCTTGGCATTACCTACGACATGGATGTGCTGCGTCTGATCGACGCGTTCACGGGCAAGGGTCTATTTGTCGGCAGCGTTGTGCTGACCCAGTTCGCCGAGCAGCCATCGGCGATCGCCTATGAGAAAAAACTACAGGCTCTGGGGCTCAAAGTCTACCGGCATTATCCGATCACCGGTTATCCTTCCGATATCCAGCTCATCGTCAGTGACGAGGGCTATGGTAGCAACGATTATATCGAGACGCAGCGACCGCTCGTCGTCGTCACGGCGCCGGGTCCCGGCAGCGGCAAGATGGCGACTTGCCTGTCTCAGCTGTACCATGAGCACAAACGCGGTATCCAGGCAGGTTACGCCAAGTTTGAGACATTCCCGATCTGGAACCTCCCGCTGAACCACCCGGTCAATCTGGCCTACGAAGCGGCGACGGCAGATCTGGATGATGTCAATATGATCGATCCCTTCCATCTGGAAGCATACGGCGAGAAGAGTGTCAATTACAACCGCGATGTGGAGATCTTCCCTGTGCTCAGAGAGATGTTTGAGCGCATCGCCGGAGAGTCACCTTATAAGTCGCCGACTGATATGGGCGTAAACATGGCGGGCTTCTGCATCTCGGACGACGATGTAGTGCAAAAAGCTGCCCGGCAGGAGATCCTGCGCCGGTATTATCAGGCCCAGTGTGACAAGCGCAAGGGCAATGCCGGTGAGGCTCCGGTGCGGAAAATCGAACTGCTGATGAAGAAGGCTGATCTGACGGTCTCAGACCGTCCGGTCGTCATGGCGGCCAATATCCGCGACGAGGAGACGGGAGCACCGGCGGCGGCCGTACAGATGGAGGACGGTACGATCATCACAGGAAAGACATCGCCGCTCCTCGGTGCATCCTCAGCTATGCTGCTGAATGCCTTGAAGCATCTGGCCGGGATCGACGACAGGGTCGAACTGCTCACGCGTGAGATCATCGAGCCGCTGCAGGATCTGAAGACGAAGCGGCTGGGCAACAACAGTCCGCTGCTGCATCTGAATGAGCTCTTGATCGCGCTTGAAATGCGCACGGCCTCAGATCCGAACGCGAAGGCGGCGATCAGGCAGCTCGGGCATCTGGCGGGTCTTGAGGTACACTCCTCGGTCATTCTCTCCTCCATCGATGTTGAGATGTTCAAGCGGCTCGGGATGAACCTTACCTGCGAACCGGTCTACGAGAACAACAAACTGTATCACAACTAAACTGAACAGGAGGTCTCCTGTGGACGCAAAGACGAGAGAGCGATACACAGAAGTACTGAAAAAACAACTGCTGCCGGCGATGGGATGTACCGAACCGGTGGCAGTCGCCTATTGTGCCGCGATCGTTCGCGAGACGCTCGGAGCTGTACCTGAGTCTCTTCGAGTACAGGTGAGCCCCAATATCATCAAAAATGCGAAGAGTGTGGTCGTACCTCATACGGGAGGGCTCAAGGGAATCGACGCTGCTGCTGCGGCAGGCATTATCGCCGGAGACGCAGATCGTAAATTGGATGTGCTGTCCGACACGGACCCCGGGCAATATTCTGAGATAGAGGCGTTCGCGGAGACGGGGGCGGTGACGGTCGAACCACTGGAGAGCCCGGTGTTATTTGACATGATCCTGACCGGGGAGACGGCAGAGCATCGCGCGGTCGTTCAGATCATGGAAAAGCACACCAATCTGGTCTATATCGAAAAGGACGGAGAGGTGCTGCTGGACAAAAGGGGAGAAGCAAGGAGCCCGGACGGCGAATCTGAACAAGCCGGAGACGGCATGACGGTCGCAGAGATCCTGGAATACATACGCGAAGTACCGATCGAAGAGATCCGCACCCTGATCGAGCGGCAGATCGATTACAATACCGCTATTGCAAAGGAGGGACTGGCGGGTGATTACGGTGCCAATATCGGATCTGTCCTTTTGCAGTCAGCCGGTCCTGATGCGCCGGTAAAGACACGCGCCAAAGCGATGGCAGCGGCGGGATCTGATGCGCGGATGAGCGGCTGCGAGAAACCGGTCATCATCGTTTGCGGCAGCGGCAATCAGGGGATAACCGCCAGTCTTCCGATAGTGGAATACGCTAAAGCATACGGGGTCGATCATGAGCGCCTGCTGCGTGCCGTGGCGCTCTCTGATCTGATGGCGATCCATTTGAAATCAGGCATCGGGACGCTGTCGGCATTTTGCGGAGCTGTCTGTGCGGGTTGCGCGGCGGGAGCAGGTATCGCTTATCTGCTTGGAGGCGATGATTCTCTCATCTGTCACACCTTTGTCAACGCGCTCGGCATCGTATCAGGCATGATCTGTGACGGGGCTAAGCCGTCCTGTGCGGCTAAGATCGCCGCTTCTGTGGACACCGGTATCCTCGGTTATGATATGGCGAGGAACGGTCAGGAATTCTATAGCGGAGAGGGGATCATCACCAAAGGTATAGAGGGAAATATAAAAAATATCGGCCGCCTCGGCCGTCTTGGCATGGAGGAGACCGACAAAGAGATCATGAGGATCATGTTCAATCAGCCGTCTTGTTAACAACAGTATCGCTTCAGATCATACCGCCGTCCATGCGGATGATCTGACCGGTCAGATAATCAGGAGCCGTCAGGATGCCGACAGCCATCCCGGCGGCTTCTTCTGTATCCGCGAAGCGGCCGGAGGGGATCTCCTCCGCGAGGGCCGCTTTTTCCTCATCGGTGAGATGATCGTTCATCTCAGTGTCGGTCACGCCCGGAGAGAGAGCGTTTACCTGTATGTTTGACGGTGCGAGTTCCTTGGCGAGCGACTTGGTGAACGCATCGACGCCGCCCTTTGACGCTGAATAGGCGACTTCCATAGAAGCGCCGACCTGACCCCACATGGAAGAGACATTGAGGATCCTGCCTGACTGACGGCGGATCATCGCTCCCTGCGCGGCGCGGCAGCAGTAAAAGACCGAGGACAGATTGGTGTCGATCACACGACGCCAGTCCTTATCTCTTGTATCCGAAAGGAGTTTGGTGCAGGAAATGCCGGCATTATTGACCAGGATATCGAGACCGTATCCGTTTGTCTCCCTGTCGATCATGTCAAACAACTGCGTGACAGCGGCACTGTCACTGACATCACAGATCAGCGGGATCACCTTGGTCTTTGTCCTTATCTCATCTGCCGCGTCCTTCAGGCTGTCTATGGATCTGCTGCAGACTATAAACAAAGTGCCGACCTGTTCTGCCAGTTTCAAAGCGATAGCCTTCCCGATACCCCGCGATGCTCCCGTGACTAATGCTGTCTTATACTCTTTCATGGATCTCTCCTTCGCATTTGTTATCCGTTAACATCACTATAACACATATCCTGCCGCTGCGATGAGGACAATTGCAAAATGCCGGCCGGGTTGCAGATATAGTGGTCGCCAACTTGAGATTTAGCCTGTTTAGTGGTATTATAATAAATTGATTTAGAATGCGTTATTGTGCGTATTAAGCATACAGGAAGGAAGATATACATTGGAACTTGCAAGCGCCTACAATCCGAAAGAAATCGAAGCAAAATGGTATGAGAAGTGGGAGAAGGCACGAGCTTTTCACGCGGATGCTGATTCCGTGAAAGAGCCCTTCACCATCGTTATCCCGCCGCCCAATATTACGGGCAAGCTCCATATGGGACACGCGCTCGATGAGACTCTGCAGGACATCCTGATCCGGTATAAGAGGATGCAGGGTTATAATGCCCTGTGGCTGCCGGGCACAGATCATGCAGCGATCTCGACAGAGGTGCGCGTGACCAACACCTTAAAAGATCAGGGAATCGATAAGCGCGAGATAGGACGCGAAGCTTTCCTGGAGAAAGTCTGGGAGTGGAAAGAAGAGTACGGCGGTGCGATCACCGAGCAGCTGAAAAAACTCGGTACTTCCTGCGACTGGGAGCGCGAGCGCTTCACTCTCGACGAAGGCTGCTCCAAGGCGGTCGAAACGGTATTTATCAATCTCTATAACAAGGGATATATTTACCGCGGGAAGCGCATCATCAACTGGTGCCCGACCTGCAAGACCTCTCTGTCCGATGCCGAGGTCGAGCATGAGGAGCAAAACGGCCACTTCTGGCATATCATTTATCCGTACACTGACGGAAGCGGATCACTGGAGATCGCGACGACCAGGCCTGAGACGATGCTCGGCGATACGGCGATCGCGGTACATCCGGACGATGAGCGCTATAAGGATATCGTCGGTAAGACGGTCATCCTGCCGCTTGTGAACAAGGAGATCCCGGTCGTTGCCGATGAGTATGTCGATATGGAATTCGGTACCGGCGCGGTCAAGATTACTCCTGCACATGACCCGAATGACTTCGAGGTCGGTCAGCGGCATGACCTTGAGATCGTCAACATCTTAAATGACGACGCGACGATCAACGAGAACGGCGGCAAATATGCAGGTATGGACCGCTATGAGGCGCGTGAGCAGATCGTAAAAGATCTCGAAGAGGGCGGTTATCTGGTCAAGGTCAAAGACCATAGTCATGCAGTAGGTACTCATGACCGTTGCAAGACGACGGTCGAACCGATGGTAAAAGAACAGTGGTTCGTCAAGATGGACGAACTGGCTAAGCCTGCTATGGAGGCGATATACAACGGCGATCTTCGTTTCGTCCCGGAGCGTTTCAACAAGATATATCTGCACTGGCTTGAGACGATTCACGACTGGTGTATTTCGAGACAGATCTGGTGGGGGCACAGGATCCCGGCCTACTACTGTGATGAATGCGGTGAGGTCGTGGTTTGTTCCGGCAAACCGGATAAATGTCCGAAATGCGGCTGTACACATCTGACGCAGGATGAGGATACGCTGGACACATGGTTCTCCTCTGCGCTGTGGCCGTTCTCAACTCTCGGCTGGCCCGAGGAGACGGAAGATTTTAAAAAGTTCTATCCGACCAGCGTCTTGGTCACAGGCTATGACATCATCTTCTTCTGGGTCGTACGCATGGTCTTCTCCGGCTATGAGCACACCGGGAAGTCGCCGTTCCACACCGTGCTGATCCACGGCCTGGTGCGCGATTCGCTGGGGCGCAAGATGAGCAAGTCGCTCGGCAACGGTATCGATCCGCTGGAGGTCATTGACCAGTACGGAGCGGATGCTCTGCGCCTGACGCTGGTGACAGGCAATGCGCCCGGAAATGATATGCGCTATTACGATGAGCGCGTGGAGGCGAGCAGGAACTTCGCCAACAAGATGTGGAATGCTTCGCGCTTCATCCTGATGAATCTGGATGATGCCGATCTGAGCAGACCGGCCGCAGAGGACCTGCTTCCGGCCGACCGTTGGATCATGTCAGCGGCCAACTCTCTGGCCAAAGACATGACCGAGAACATGGATAAATACGAACTGGGTATCGCGGTACAGAAAGTACATGATTTTGTCTGGGACGAGTTCTGCGACTGGTATATCGAGATGGCCAAGGACCGTATTTACAATAAAAATGAGGATCCGAAAGCGGCCAACACGGTGCTCTGGGTCCTGAAAGATACGCTGATCAAAGCGCTGAAGCTCATGCATCCGTTCATGCCGTTCGTCACCGAGGAGATCTACAGCGCGCTGACAGGCGGAAAGGACTTTCTGATGCTCTCTGACTGGCCGGTCTACGACGAGACTCTGAATTTTCCGGAGGACGAGAAGCAGATGAGCCGCATCAAGGATATGGTGCGCGGCATCCGCAATATCCGCTCGGAGATGGATGTGCCGCCGGCACGTAAGACGAGCGTGATGATCGACAGCGAGGACAGGAACCTGATGGACTGGCTGAATGTCAGCCAGGCATCGATCCAGCCGCTGGCACGCGCGACCGGATTCGAGGCGTTTACAGGCGATGCCGAAGGCATGGTGGCGGTCGTCTTTGACGGCGGTACAGCTTATCTGCCGTTGGCAGAGCTGGTGGACAAGCAGGCAGAGATCGATCGCCTGACAAAGGAGCGCGAGCGTCTGGAGAAGGAGCTAAAGCGCTCGGCGGGGATGTTGAAGAACGAGAACTTCCTGAAGAAGGCACCGGAAGCCAAGGTACAGGAAGAGAAGGAGAAGCAGGCCCGTTATCAGGAGATGATGGAGCAGGTGGAGAAGCAGCTGGCAGCATTGAAGTAGAATATGAAAAAGATCTCTAAGGAAACAATCAAAGCGCGCAGAGCCGAGCGCAAGCAGCGCCGCGAGGAGATCATGAAAAAGCGTGCAAACAGCAAGATGGCTCAGAGGATGAAGCCGGTATGCAGGCATCTCAACAAATTCTCTGTACTTTATACGATCCTGCTCGCTTTTGTGATCAATTTCATGATCGAAGCTTTGTCACGGCATTCGGCAGCCAAAGCATTCGGGTATCTGACGGGGTCGCCTCTGGTGTTCCTCTACAATATGTACCTGATCTTCGCGACGCTCTGTCTCAGCTATCTTTTCAGACGGAGGATGTTTACGCGGATCCTGGTCAGCCTTCTGTGGCTGCTGATCGGTATCATCAACGGAGCTTTGCTCCTCAAGCGCGTAACACCGTTTAACGCGCAGGATATGAAGGCGCTGTCGGAGGCGGCCGCTGTCGCGACGAGGTATTTTTCCGTCATAGAACTGGCTGTCACCATTGTCGGTCTGGCGGCTGTCGTGTTTTGGCTTGTCACTTTCTGGAGGAGAGGAGCGCAGTTCAAGGGAACGATGCACCGCGGCATCGCCATTGCGGTCTGTGCAGCACTGCTCCTGTCGATACCGCTGGTCACCAAGTATGCGACGAACAAGCGCGTGCTTTCGTCTTATTTCGGAAACGTGGCATTCGCATATCAGGATTACGGGCTGCCATACTGCTTCATGACGAGCCTTTTCAATACAGGTATCAATCAGCCGGAAGGCTATACCGAAGAAAAGATCACGGAGATAAACCCGGAATATACACTGCAAAAGGTCAAAGCGCCCAAGAAAAAAGAAAGACAGCCGAATATCATTTTAATCCAGTGGGAATCGTTCTTTGATACCGATGAAGTGGGGTGGATCCGTCCGAACAAGGATGTTCTGCCGAATTTCCATAAATGGGAAAAGGAGTTCTCCACCGGGTATTTCAAGGCGCCGTCCGTCGGAGCCGGAACTGCTAATACGGAGTTTGAAGTGCTGACCGGTATGAATATGCGTTCGTTCGGACCGGGAGAGTATCCGTTCAAGACGATCCTCAAAGAGGAGACTTGTGAGAGCGCAGCCAGCGCCCTGGGTGAGATCGGTTATACCTCTTTTGCCTTCCACAATAACGGAGGCAATTTCTACAGCCGCGCTGACGTGTACAACAATCTGGGTTTTGATTACTATATCAGCAAGGAGTTCATGAACATACTTCAGTACACAGAAAACGGCTGGGCAAAGGATATGGTTCTTCCGCGGTATATGGAGCAGGCACTGGACTCCACAAAAGGGAGGGATTTCCTCTTTACAGTGACCGTGCAGGGACACGGAGACTATCCCGAGAAAAGGATCATCGAGCATCCGGAGATCACGCTTGAAGGCATCGAGGATGAGGCGGTCAAAAACAAATGGGAGTATTTCTGCAATCAGATGTATGAGACCGACAAAGTTCTGGGAGAGCTGACGGAAATGCTCGAAAAGAGAGAGGAGCCGACTATCGTCTTTATCTACGGTGATCACCTGCCGACAATGGGACTGCGGGAAAGTGATGTCAAGAGCCGTTACCTTTACAACACCAATTTCTTGATCTGGGACAATATGGGTCTTGAGAAAAAGGATACCAATCTCGCCGCCTATCAGGTGACTGCCGAGGTGATGGACCGGCTCGGCATTCACTCCGGAACAGTCTTCAATTATCACCAGAAGAGGCACGGGAGCAAGCATTATCTCGAAGATCTGGAACTCGTACAGTATGACATCCTCTACGGTGAGCTCTATATCTATCCGGACAAGAAGAGACCGTTTACCGAGGGACATTTGCAGATGGGGATTTCTGATGTCACAGTAGACAGTATACGGAAGATGGCTGATGACAGCTACTCGATCTTCGGCAACGGATTCACGCAGAACAGCAGTGTCTACGTGAATGACGAAAAGGTCAAGACAGAGTTTCTGAATAATACCAGACTTGATTTCACCGACAAGGATCTGGCGGAGGGAGATCTCATCAGGATCTGCCAGGTCGGATCCAAGAGCCGTATATTCAGAAGTTCCGGGACTTTTATATATCAGGGAGGCATATTAGTCGAACAACAGGAAAAGGAGCAGGACGGGGATGCTGAATTTTGAAGAAGAACTGCAGAAGTTTACTCCGATCATGGAAGTAGATGATATCGAGGACGCGCTGTATCAGGAGAGCTTCACTGATGCGCAGGAGGAACCGCAAGGCAGACGGCGCGCGGCCGAACGAGAAGACAGACGGAGATAATTATGGCAAGACTAGATGCGATGACACGCCAGTCATACAGCTGGTACAATGACGCGCTTACCAAAGCCGGGATCCGCGATCTGTCGGGCGCGATGTCCTCTCTAAGGCGCTCGCTTCAGTACGACCGCACCAATCTGGAAGCGCGCAATCTCCTCGGTCTGATCCAATATGCCCGCGGTGAAGTGCCGGAGGCGCTTTCGACGTGGATGATCAGCAAGATGATGAATCCGCGCGATCAGCTGTCGAATTATTTTATCAGCAGCGTACAGAATCAGGCTGATGAACTGCAGGCGATCGATATATCGATCCGCAAATACAATCAGGGCTTGCGATACTGTCGTGACGGCAATGCTGACATGGCGGTACTGCAGCTGGCTGAGGCGGTGGATATCCATCCCGGTCTGCTCAAAGCCTGGCAGCTGCTGGCGCTGATCTATCTGACTAAACGACAGTATGCAAAGGCTCGACAGGCGCTGATCCGCGCCCGCGCGATCGATGAGAGCGATGAGCTGACGCTGACATACTGGCATGAACTCAAGAAGGTGAGACCCTTAAGGATCGCCCGGCAGGCGGATGCCGAGGGGAGCCGGCATTCGGTCAGCTATAAGCGGGGCAATGAGACGATCATCCGGCCTGTCGATGAGACGGGAGCTGCAGGGACCGGTAAAATATGGACCAATATCGTCATCGGACTTATCCTGGGAGCAGCTGTCGTATTCCTCCTGGCCGGCCCGCTGATCCGAAGCAGAGCCAACAAAGAAGCCGGCAAGCTGATCGCAGCTTATACCGATAAGATTGCAGCACAGCAGGCTCAGATCGACGCGCTCAAGACGGAACTGGAGGAGTATCGCCGTAATCCGGATCTGGCAAAGGCGGACGATGAGACAAAGACATCGGTCAAAGACTGCTATGAGAATCTGCTCAAATCGCAGGTGGAATTCACACAGGGCAGCAATACACATGCGGCTATTCTTGAACAAATGCTGGCGATCGATCCGGAGAAGCTGGGAGAGATCGGCAGGGAAAGATACGATGCGATTGCCGAGGAACTCTTCCCTCTCTATGTCAAGAACCGGTACAATGCGGCGAAAGAGAGCTATGATGCCCACCGTTACGAGGAGGCTATCCCGAAGCTTGTCAATGTCCTGAAAATGCAGGATGACTACGGCGACGGCGAGGTCATGCTGATGCTGGCCAACTGCTACGCTCATATGGAAAACAAAAAGAACGCCAAGATCTACTATAAGATGATCATCAAGAATCATCCGGATACAGCCTACGCCAAGGCAGCTCAGAGCGGTCTCGACGGCAAGATCATAGAGGCAAACGAGGTAGAGACTGAAGATTCTGAGGACAAAGAAAAGACCGAGGAATCCTCTGACGAGAAGAAGACTGAGGATCAGCAACAATAAAAGAGGCTTTCTTGCCGAGAAACCACAAGATATGGTATGATTACGACTAGGAAGGTTGAAAATAGATGAACACGCAGTCCATAGAAGAAGCGATCCACAATTATGAGGATATCGACAGCTGGAACACCATTATGTTCCTCTATGACGCGGCTCTTCAGGAAGTGAATACCAGGCTAAATGTCCTTAACCTGGAGTTTCAGCATATACATCGCTATAACCCGATCGAACATATAGAGACGCGGATCAAATCGCCGGAGAGCATTGTCAAAAAGCTCAAGAAATACGGTTATGATTCATCTATTGAAAATATGGTCCGCTACGTCAATGACATCGCAGGTGTGCGGCTGATCTGCTCATTCACCTCCGATATCTATCAGCTGGCCAAGATGATCGCGGGGCAGGATGATCTGCAGGTCCTTTCTATCAAGGACTATATAAAGAACCCCAAGGAGAGCGGTTACAAGAGTTACCATATGATCATAACCGTACCGATCTTTCTCTCGGATCATGTCGTGGCGACCAAAGTCGAGATCCAGATCCGCACGATCGCCATGGATTTCTGGGCCAGTCTGGAGCACAAGATATACTACAAGTTCGAGGGTCATGCGCCTGAGTATATCAGCAAACAGCTGAGAGAATGCGCTCAGATGGTCTCCGATCTCGACATGCAGATGCTCTCACTGAACGAGGCGATCCAGGAGTGCATCCGGGAACAGGAGGAGAAGGAGGCGGCAGACGCAAAGAAAGCGGGTCAGTCGTCGTGAAGAAAAAGGTCAGTATACGGGCTGTTCTGATCGTGGTATTGGTCATTGCCTGCGGACTTGCGGCTGTGATCCCGATGATCACCGTTAAGGCGGAGCCTGATGCCGGTGCTGCGAAAGGACCTGACAGACAGTATGTCCAGGGAATGCAGCTGACATTTTCCGCGCTCGCGGTCAGGACAGATAATTCGATCCGGACGATCGTAAAGAGCGAGCAGGACAAGCAGAAAGTAAGCGAGGCCGATAAAGCTTCGGCTCTGCAAAAGGCCAGACAGGCGAGACAGAAAGCTCAGGAGAAGAAGCAGGCAGTACAGACTGCTCCGATACAGGGGAACGGTACACCGATCATGGGGACAAGCTCTGTGACTGCTGATAAGATGGCAGCTCTGTACAGGGAAAAGGCTTCTTATCCGGCAAAGGCATTGAAAAAAGGCGGGGCCGGCAGTATAGAAGAATTCTGCGATATCATAGCAGAGGAGGCAGAGGCAGAGGGCGTGCGCGCCGATGTGGTCTTTGCTCAGGCCATGGTTGAGACCGGATGGCTCAGATTCCGGGGGAGTGACTCGATCACACAGTACAATTTCGCCGGTCTGGGGACGGTAGGAGACGGGAAACCCGGTAATTCCTTCCCTGATGTGCGGACCGGTATACGCGCGCAGGTACAGCATCTAAAGGCGTATGCCTGCACGGATGAATTGAACGGTGCCAAGGTCGATAAGCGCTTCGATAAAGTCAAGCGCGGCTGTGCTCCTTATATCGAGTGGCTGGGGATGCAGGAGAATCCTCAGGGACTGGGTTGGGCCAGCGGAGAAGATTACGGGAACAAACTGTTAAAGATCATTTCAGATATGCAGTCCCTGTAGGGAGTTTGTCAAAGGAGGGTATCTATGAAGTGTCCGTTTTGCGGAAGCGAAAACACCAAGGTTATTGACTCTCGGCCGGTGGAAGAGGGAGGATCGATCCGCCGGAGACGCTTGTGCGGTAATTGTTCCAAGCGTTTCACGACCTATGAGAAGATCGAGACTATCCCGCTCAATATCATTAAGAAGGATAAGGGTCGTGAGATGTATGATCGCTCAAAGCTCGAATCCGGTATCCTGCGCGCCTGTTATAAGCGCCCGGTCTCTACTGCCAATATTCAGCGCATGATCGATCAGATAGAGACTGAGCTCTACAATCAGGAGGAGAAGGAGATCAGCAGTAAAGAGGTCGGCGAGATAGTCATGAACCATCTGAAGGAGATCGACGGGGTCGCCTATGTCCGTTTTGCCTCTGTCTATCGTGAGTTCAAAGATGTCGATACCTTCATGGAAGAACTCAAGAACCTGATTGATCAATAAATGAGTTGGATCGAATTATTCCTGCTGGCGGTCAGCCTGGCGATGGACGCCTTTGCAGTCTCTGTCTGCAAGGGATTGGCGGTCAGGGATGTCAAGGCCCGGCACGCATTGATATGCGGGATCTATTTCGGTGTCTTTCAGGCGCTGATGCCCTGTATCGGTTATTTTGTGGGCAGTTCGTTCAGGCAGCGAGTTGAGTCGCTGGCGCCGGTGATCGCCTTTGTCCTGCTGTTGTTGATCGGAGCGAATATGATACGCGAGTCGCTGGGAGAGCAGGAGGAAGCAGATGCTTCCTTTTCTGTCGCGACAATGGTCGCGCTGGCGGTAGCCACAAGTATCGATGCACTGGCGGCCGGAGTGTCTCTGGCAATGACGGGGACCGGGATCGCTGTCTCGGCGATCGTCATCGGAGTTACAGCGTTTGTGATCTCGTTTGCCGGCGTCTATATCGGGGGGCTTATCGGCGGACGCCTGGCAAAAAAGGCAGATATGGCAGGAGGGATCGTGCTGATACTCCTCGGACTGAAAATATTGTTGACAAGCTTATAGGGGATAAGTACTTATGGCCAAAGCCCGTAAAAAGAGAAAGAGCAGCAAACGCAGAAGACATGACCGTATTGCTATCTTACTGCGGATCATCATTGTATTGCTGCTGGCATTTATCATCGGCATGATCGTATGGTTCGCTCTGCATGACCGCGATGTTAGAAGCGGTGTGAACGCGCTCAAGAAAGGCAATTATGATGAGGCTATCAGTTGCTTTGACACATCGATCGCCGCAGGTGAAGATGTGGCCGAGAGCCATCGCGGTAAAGGTCTGGCCTACTATGAGCAGAAAAAGTATAAAGAGGCAGCTGAAGAACTGATCACTTCTGTCGATAAAGGGGCGGAGCCCACGGCACAGGTCTGCAGTCTGATCGTAAACTGTCTCATGCAGCAGGAGCAATATGAGGAGAGTCTCGAGTGGCTGCAGAAAGGCCTGGAAGCAGAAGGACTGTCCTATGAAATGAAGAAACAGATGCGCTATCAAACGGTCATCTGCTACGAGAAAACAGCTCAGTGGGAGCAGGCGAAAGAATGCGCCCAGGAGTATATAGCTGATTATCCGGAAGACGACAAGATGGATCGCGAATACAAATTTCTGGAGTCGAGGTAACGACGCATGTCTGTGCAGTTGATCCTCGGCGGCTGCGGAAGCGGCAAGACGCAGACTGTGATAGGTCAGATCTGCGAACAGGCCGCTGCATATCCCGATCAATCTGTTTTCGTGATCGTCCCTGAACAGGCAACGGCTGCGATGCAGCGTGCGCTTGTCTGTGCTCAGAAGAGCGGAGGGATCCTCAACATCGATGTCGTCAGCTTTGCACGGCTGGCTCATCGTATTTTTGAGGAACAGGGGGCGCTCGGCCGTATCATTCTGGATGATGTAGGCAAAAATCTGCTGCTTCGCCGCGCAATGACTGTCTGCGCTGACGATCTGAACTGTCTCGGATCATCCGCCGGAAGGCCGGGGACGATCAGCGAGATCAAATCCATTATTTCCGAATTCATGCAATATGGCGTAGATGAAGACGATCTGGGTGACCTGATCAGTGAACTCTCTTCATCCGACAACAGCCTGGCTAACAAGCTGAGTGATCTGCGCCGGCTGTACGGTGCTTTTCGTGAGTGTCTGGGAGAGAGATATCTGACCAAGGAGGAACAGCTCTCCGTTCTGGCTTCTTTAGTCCCTTCTTCTCAAATGCTTGACGGCAGTGTCATCGCGCTCGACGGGTTTACCGGGCTTACACCTGTCCAGGTCGAACTTATGGCTCAGCTTGCAAAGGTCTGTGAACGCGTTATCGTTACCGTGACGCTTCCTGAAGGCGAGAAAGCTGTCTACCGGGATGCCTACGAGCTCTTCGGCATGAGCAAACGTTTTTGTGCGCAGATGGCTGATATCGCGAAGGAGAGCGGCTGCGAGCTTGAGGAGCCGGTCATCCTGACGTCTGTCGACGGTAAAAAAGACATTATTTCATTTCTGGAAACAAATTTGTTTCGAAACAGAGGGGATGTCTTCTCCGGACAGGATGAGAAAGCGCTTGAGCTCTACGCCTGTGCCAACAGACGGGAAGAATGCAAGCTTGCAGCCAAGAAGGTACGTCAGCTTTTGCAGGAACACGGCTGGCATTACCGGGATATCGCAGTAGTCGTCTGTGATATGGACAGCTATGCCGAAGGCCTGACCGATACGATGGAGCGCTACGGTATTCCCTGTTTCCTTGATTACAAACACCATGTCATGGACAATGCCTTTGTCGAGTATATCCGTTCTTTTCTGGAGATTGAGATCAGCGATTACACGGCAGGTGCTGTCATGCGTTTTTTGCGGACGGGCTTCACAGAGTTCGGAAGCGAACAGATAGATAAGCTCGACAATGTCGTGACTGCCCGCGGGATCCGCGGATACAGCCGGTGGAACAGAGAATGGGATGAGAAAGAGGCAGATCAGGTGAGGGTCTCACTCATCGATCGTATGGCAGATATCCATCGGATCGCCGGTACCGAACAGACGGTGACTGATTGGACAAAAACTTTATACCGTTTTATCAAGCGGGACGGAGCGCTCTCAGCACTGCGAAGGATGACGGGAGAGTTTGAGGCTTGCGGAGAAAGTGAGCGAGCACAGGAGTATGCTCAGGTGTACAGCGGACTGATCCGTCTCATGGATCAGATGACTGAACTGGCCGGCGAGGAGACTGTCTCCCTGAACGAGTATGCCCGCATGATCGACGCGGGTCTCGAGGAGGTCAAGATCGGCATACTGCCGGAATCCCGCGACCATATCCTGATCGGTGATCTGACACGCACGCGTCTGGAGGATACCAGAGCAGTGTTGATCCTCGGAGCGGGGGATGAGAATCTGCCCGGAGACAATCAGCGCAAAGGCCTGCTTACGCGATGGGACAGAGAGCTGTTTGCCGATGCAGGGCTGGAACTGTCACCCGGAGCGAAAGAGCAGACATATTCTCAACAGTTCTATCTGTATCAGCTTTTATCTAAACCGACAGATTATCTTGCAGTGACTTTCCCGCGAATGAATGTCAAAGGTGACCCGGAGGAGCCCTCTTATCTGGTCAGAGAAATCACACAGATCACAGGAGTTGAGTCTCGTTCAGGTACTGCATATCTGAATGAGCCGCAGGGTATCAGCCCGCGGTACGGTGCAGACTATCTCTTCGAGCACCTGCAGGAACAGCTGACCGGCAGGAGCGTACAGGGAGGGGATCTCTGGACAGGGATCGCCCGGGTATTCCTTCGCGATGAGAGGTATAGCGGTATCCTGAAGACACTTCGCTCCGCCGCATCCTACAGGCATCATGCGGCAAGACTCTCAGACCGGACAGCTGAAGCGCTCTATCCTCAGAGCAGACAGCGCAGCATTTCCCAATTACAGAAGTATGCTGAATGTCCGTACAAGCATTTCCTGACTTATGGCCTCAGACTGCAGGAGAGGGAGGTCTATGAGTTTGAGGTCAGTGATTTCGGCACAGTCTTTCATGCGGCGATCGAGGCATACGGGAAACATGTGCAGGAGGAGGGACTGCGCTGGCAGGAAGTAAGCCCGCAGCAAAAGGCGCGCTGGATCGAAGAATCCGTTGCGTCTGCCGTGCAGGAGGAAGGATACGACATACTTGAAAATGAGGCGAGGGGTGCCTACAACTTGGTGAGGATCAAAAAGCTGATGGATCGCAGTGTCGATGTGATTACAAGACAGCTTTCCGCCGGAGATTTTGAGCCGGTCGCCTATGAACTGAACTTCGGTTCCGGAGTGATCGACCGGCTGGATCTGGCTGACATCGACGGAGAACTCTATGCCAAAGTGCTGGATTATAAAACAGGATCCCAGAAACTGGATCTTAACCGAGAATACCACGGTCTGCAGATACAGCTGCCGGTCTATATGGCTGAGGCGCTTGATCTGCTGAAAAAAGAGACCGGCCGGGATCCAACGGCGGCAGCTCTGTTTTATTATACGGTGGATGACCCCTTTGTGGAGATATCTCCCGGAGAGTCAGCCGCCGATGCCCTGCGAAAAGAACTGCGTGTAGACGGTGTCATCCGCGACGATCCGGCTGTCTTACAGGCGCTTGATCACACCCTGCCTTCGGCGTCGCTGGCAGCACCCTTCGGCATAAAAAAAGACGGCGGCACTATGAAGAGCAGCCATGTCTTGAGCGGAGGTGATCTGGATACGGTAGTTGCCTACGGCCGTCATAAAGCAGCGCGGATGAATGAGCGCATTGCAGAGGGAAAGATCGAAGTCAGCCCCTACAAACTGGATAAAGCGAGAGGCTGTCAGTATTGTCCTTATCATGCTATTTGCCATTTTGACGCTAAGATGGAAAGCTACCGCGAACTTGAAAAGATGAAAGACGAGGAAGCGCTGCAGAAAATGCGCCGGGAGATCGGACGATGAGGGTGACATGGACAGACCAACAGAGGGCTGTGATCGCTGCCCGCGATCGGGATATCCTAGTATCGGCGGCGGCCGGTTCAGGCAAGACGACGGTGCTGACCGAAAGGATATTTGACCGGATCAACGACAGGGAGCATCCGATACATGTTGATGATCTGCTGATCGTGACATTTACCGAGGCCGCAGCCAGGCAGATGCGGAGCAAGATACGCGACAGACTGACACAGGCTATCGGAGAACAGAGTTTAAGCGAAGAAGAGAGATCGCGTCTGCGTGAGCAGCTCATTCGGCTGCCGCAGGCTCAGATATCGACCATTCACGGATTCTGTCTCGAGATCATACGCAACTGGTTCCATGTGATCGATCTGGACCCGGACTTCAGGATCTGTGCCGATGACGGCGAACGCAAGATGATCGAGCACGAAGTGATGGATGAGCTTCTGGAAGAGGAGTATTCACGGCACAGCGATGATTTTATGGAAGTGGTCGAGTCTTACGGGAGCAAGCGTGATGATACGGCTCTTGAAGAATGGATCCTGTCGATCTATCATACGGCACTCAGCTTTCCGCAACCGGCGCAATGGCTGAGTGAATGCACGCGGTTTTATGAGCAGGAAGGCGAAGGAGCCGACAAGCGGGATGAGATGGTGCTTGACCATGTAAGGACGGTCGCACGCGAACTGAAAGAGCGCACGGAAGAGACGATCGCCGCTTGTCTGCTGCCGGGCGGACCCTATCCTTATGAGGCGGCCATGAAGGATGATCTCGGATTCTTTGAGTCGGTGATGAGAGCCGGATCGATGGAAGAGGTCAGACAGCAGGCACAGGGGCAGACCTGGACGAAACTCGGCAGTGTGAGAAAAGACGACGCGGTAGACGAGGAAGCAAAGAAGGACTGCAGGGCAAAAAGAGACACAGTCAAAAAGACCTGGAATCAGCTGGTAAGTCATTTTATCGACCTGCCGGAAGAGGTGCTTGAGAGACGTTTGGCGATTGCATACAGACAGGGCTGTGAGCTGGTGCGTCTGGTGCTTCGCTTCGACGCGATGTTTACTGAGAGAAAACGGAAGCTGAAGATCATCGATTTCAGCGATATGGAACATCTGGCACTTGAGATCCTGCATGCGGTCGACGACCGGGGGCTGGATTATGTCGCTGCGCATTACAGGGCGCATTTTGCTGAGGTAATGGTCGATGAATACCAAGACAGCAATTATCTGCAGGAAGCGATCTTAACGTCTGTCTCCGGAGGTGACAGATACAATTTCTTCATGGTGGGTGATGTCAAACAGAGCATCTATCGATTCCGCAATGCACGTCCTGAAATGTTTATTAAGAAACAATATAATTTCGTTTCTTATGACGAACAGGAAGAGAGCGATCAGACATGCATCTTTTTAAGCAAGAATTTCAGGAGCGACAGAAAGATCATCGACTTTGTCAATTCTGTCTTTGAACGGCTGATGGACAAAGCAATAGGCGGGATCGAATACGATGAGGACGCGGCTTTGAATGAGGGAGCCGGACTCGTACAGGGACCAGAGCGTCAGGTCGAGGCCTGGATCATCCCTTATATGTCCGGCTCGGATAAAGCGTCTCGCGAAGCGGCCCTTACGGCAGAGCGCATCCGACGGCTTATTTCTGAACAGCTGGTGACCGACAAAGAGACCGGCCAGCTCAGACCTGCGCGGTACAGTGATATCGCGATCCTGAGCCGGTCTTTCTCAAACTGGGCTGAGGATTTTTATGAGGCACTCACGGGCGAGGGGATACCGTTGGTGATGGAGCGCCGGGAAGGGTATTTTAAGACACAGGAAGTCAGCCTGATGATCGAGACTCTCAAACTGATCGGCAATGCCAGGCAGGATCTGCCTCTGGCAGCTGTCATGACCTCCTGCATAGGACAGTTTACTGACGATGAACTCGCACGGATCCGTGTTGCCGGAAGACAGTATGAGACATTTCACGAAGCGGTCCGGGCATATCGCGAGAGCGGAGAGTATCCGCTGCGGGACAAAGTCGACGCATTTATGAAGATCATCGAGTCTTACCGGGAACAAGCTCCCTATATCCCGGTGCATCAGCTGCTCACACGAATCATGGATGAGACCGGTGTGCTCAGATTCTATGAGGCAATGCCGGGCGGCTTGCAGCGGAGGGCAAATCTTGATCTTCTTGCCGATAGGGCACGCGCTTACGCTGAGACCGGATACCGGGGCTGCCGCGGTTTCTCGATTACATCGACAAGATTGACAAGCAGGAGATCGATGCCGGGGAGGCGGGCATCTTAGATGAAAATGCTGACGTTGTGCGCATGACAACGATCCACAAGAGCAAGGGCCTTGAGTATCCGATCGTTATTCTGGTCGGAATGGGCCGCGGGTTCAATCTCGGCGACAGGAGCGGTAAGATATTGCTGCATCCGAAACTGGGGCTGGGATTGGAGTCATTTGACATACGGTCGCGGGAGAAGAGTTCTACGACCGTTCGCGATATCATTCGCCGCCGTATCACCTGCGATGAGCTGGGAGAGGAGATGCGCGTACTCTACGTAGCGATGACACGGGCTAAAGAGAAGCTGATCATGACCGGCTGTGTCAGAGACATCACGACCGAAGAGGATGCGGTCAGCCGCTACGGATATGCAGCAGGGCAGAGTCATCGGGCGCTTCCGCTGGAGAAGCGGATGAGTGCGGGATGCTATTACGACTGGGTGCTTCCGGTCGTTCTCTCATGCCGGGAGAGTGAGGACGGATCGGTCCGGCTGATCATGAGTGACGGCAGACAGGCACAGAACGGAGGAGGTCTCGGAAGAAGTGCGCAGGCGCTTTGGGATCGCGTTGAATCCGGGGGAGATACGACTCTGGTGCATGAGCTGCAGGAACAGATGGAGTACAGTTATCCGTATGAGGCGATGCGGGAAATACCGCAGAAGGTCAGTGTGTCCGAGCTCAAGAGGAAAGAGGATGAGGCGGTCTATATTCCGGAGGAGATCCCGCGCTGCGCGCAGACCGAAAGAAAAACAGACGGGGCACGGATGGGAACAGTCATCCACACGGCACTCAGGTTCCTTGATTTTTCAGCTGTCTGGGATGAGCCGGCGCTTGATGTGGCTCTTGATGCGCTTGCCGCTCAGGGTTATTTTGAAAAAGAGGAGGCTGCGCAGATCGATCGCGGGCAGCTGCTGGTATTT